>JAGHDT010000260.1 GCA_021159805.1 Anaerolineae bacterium | reverse complement strand
GTCCAGAACGTGTCCATCAGCGCTTCGGCGGCCACAGCGCCCTTCCAGTAGCCTTCCAGGGCTCGTTTGACCTCCCGCTCTTTTCCGATGCGGGGATACCCAACCGTCTGTATCAAGCGCTTTGCCAGTGTGTGTCCACTCACGGTCAAACTCCTTTTCCTTGGTGTCAACATCTTGTCCGTGGATTCTCCGTGCCACGGACAGAGATTAGCATCACCACGTGATACCCCATTCTACCCGAAGGAGCCGATGCGTCAATCAGGAAGACAGCCCCGTGGTAACATTTGCCCCTATACTGTAACGTGTCTGGTCCTGAGAAACCGTTGCAGACACCAGGGTCTTGACTTATACTGAATCATAGATGCCTTGTCACAACCGCACTGGATCGAGGAAATCTTGATGGCTACCAGCAGCAAACCAGGCGTTCTGATCGTCGACGGCGAACCGGCACACCGCCGGTTGGCGGCACGAGCACTCAGCACGCTGGATGTCAACATCCTGGAAGCAAAAAGCGGTGAAGAGGCACTGGCCATAGCACAACAGGAGCACGAACTCTGCGTTGCACTCTTGGATGTTCATATGCCCGGTATGAATGGCTATACTCTGGCTTCGGAGCTTCAGCAGAGAACCAACACCGCTGCCCTCCCAGTTATCTTCATCAGCGCAACCGAGTCGGAAGCGGCCCACCGCCAAGAGGCGTACAAGACAAGCGCCGTTGATTTCCTGAGCAGGCCGGTCTCCCCTCACATCTTGCTGAGCAAGGTGCGCGTCTTCCTGGAGCTTTTCCTCCAGCGTCGCCAACTGCAAGCTGCGTATGACGCCCTGCAGAGACAGACCGAACGGCTGGAGACCACGGCCAAGGTAAGCCATCAGATCACATCGATCCTCGACCTGGATCAGCTGTTGCTGGAGTTTCTCAGCCTTGTTGAGAAGCGCTTCGGATACAGCCACAGCGGCATCTGGATGCAGAGCGACGTGCCGCGTGCTGATGACATCGTCCTCCGAGCCGGCAAGTACGGTACGCATCAGCCGGTATTGGAGCCGGGAAGCACCATCCCGGTGAATGCAGCCAGGAGCATCATCGCGCACGTCTTCCGTACCGGCAAGGCTTATCTCAGCAGCGATACGCGGATCGATCCCATCTACCTGATATCAGAGGGACTGGAAGAGATACGCGCTGAGCTGGCCCTGCCGCTCAGATTCGGACACTCTCTGCTGGGCGTGCTCGATATCCAAAGCGAACAGACGGATGCCTTCTCACCAGGCGACATGACCGCACTGTCCACTCTGGCAGATCAGGTCGCGGTCGCGCTGCGCAACGTCCGTCTCTATGACGAGGTCCACCGGCTCAATGAGGACCTGGAAGCACAGGTCACCCAGCGCACGGCGGAACTTGAGAAAGCCTATCAGCAGCTGGAACTGCTCGACCACAGCAAGTCCGACTTCATCACCGTGGTTTCCCACGAGCTGCGGACGCCGCTCACCTTGATCAACGGCTTCAGCCAGATGCTCAGCGATGACGAGGTCGTCGTATCCGACGCCCTCCGCAAACAGCTGGTTGATGGCATTGTCGCAGGGGCACAGCGGATGGGGGGCATCGTCGACAGTATGTTGGACGTCGTCAGGATTGACAGCCGCACCCTGAGGCTGGACACCGAGCCCGTCAACTTGCACGAGCTGCTGACCACCCTGTCAGTCCGTCTGGCCCCCGCCATACAGCAACGTCATCACAAGTTGACGATCGAGGCCCTGGCCGACCTCCCCCAGATTGAAGCGGACAGGGCAGAGATTGGCAAGGTCTTCGACGAGCTCCTCTCGAACGCGATCAAGTACACGCCTGACGGGGGCGAGGTGACCGTCCACGGGTCGTGCTTGACCCCCTCACCCGATACCGAGGACTCATACGTCGAGATCGTCGTGCAAGACACCGGCATCGGCATTGGGCCGGACCATCTGGAGCTGATCTTCGCCAAATTCTACCGCACCGGCGATGTCAGCCTGCACTCGTCCGGCCGAACGAAGTTCAAGGCCGGAGGGCCAGGGCTGGGACTGACCGTGGCACGAGGCATCGTGGAGGCACACGGCGGGCACATCTGGGTGGAGAGCCCGGGCCACGATGAACAGAAGCTGCCCGGCAGCAAATTCCACGTTATTCTGCCGGTCAAGCAACCTGTTTTGTAGACCTCGAGGACAGACAGCCCGTTCACCTTGGCAAATCGCCAACTTGTGGCATACTGCCCGCCGTGGAAACAATAACTATCCAGGCAACTGACGACCGCTATACGGTCCGGGAAACACTCCGCCGCATTGACGACACACGGGTCCTCGTCACACTTCCCTGGGAGGCAGACCAGGGCTGGTCACTGCCTATGGACTTCGAGATTCAGCGCCGCATCGCCCAGAGCCGCAACCTGGACATGGCCTGGATTATTGAAGACCCAGAACGGCGCGGATTGGCACGCCAGACCGGATTGCCGGTCTTCCGCTCGGAAGCTGCAGCCCAGAGACACCTGGCGCAGCATCAGCGATTTGCCGGTGCGAGGCAGCCGGCCTTACCTGACCGCCCCAAATTGCCCTGGTGGGCAGCAACGCCCCGCCGCCCTAAGGCACCCTCTCGACAGAGCCCACCGGCCTGGCTGCTTGCTCTTGAGGCGGTTGTCCTGATCGTCGTGCTCTTCGCGGTGGGCGTCGCGTTCGTGCTGGCGGTGCCTTCGGCCGAGATCGTCATCCATCCCGCAATCGCGGACTATACCAGAATCGTCATGGTCTCAGTCGATCCCACAGCTGAAACGGTCGATCTCGACCTTGGCATCATACCCTCCCAGCGAATTGGCGACGAGTTTGAGGGCTACGCAGAGATTGTCACCAGCGGGCGAGGCTACGCGATCTCCGGCCGCGCGTCTGGGAGTGTCCTCTTCACAAACTTGCTGGGCCAGGACTACCAGATCCCCGCAAGCACCGTCGTCCGGACGTCCGCAGGCTCCTACCCCGTCAGGTACGGCACCACAGCAGATGTCACCGTGCCGGCTTTCGGACAAGCATCAGCACCGATCGAAGCCCTGGCGGAAGGACCACGGGGCAACGTGGACGCCTACCAGATCAATCTCATTGAGGGCGTTGTCGGGTTCGCGGTGCGCGTAACCAACCCCGAACCCATTGGCGGCGCGGAGAGTAACACCGTTCGCACGGTCTCAGAAGAGGATCGCGTTCGTGTCCGGAACCTCGCAGCACAGCAGATCATCGCCGAGGCATACAACGGGCTCCAGGAACTGGCAGCCGCTGAACCGGGACGCTTCCTGCCCCGGCAGACACTGATCGTGCAGTCTGCCCCAAAGGCCGGTTATACCCACCTGGTGGGAGAGCAGACCGATATCCTGGGGCTTTCGTTGCGGCTGTTGGTCACGGGTGAGTCCGTACAGGCCCGTGATGCCCAGGCTGTCGCTTACGGCCAATTGGTGGCCCAGTTGCCCGACGGCTACACTCTCACCGACGCGCGCTTCGAGTACGGCGAAGCAGCCGAAGAGCAAATCGGCCCGGGTCTGTTCACATTCTTCGTGACCGCGCACGGTCACGCCACCGCCAAGATCAACGCAGAGGACGTGATGGTGCTGGTTCAGGGCACCCCAATCGAGGAGGCCCAGGCCAAGCTTGTGGAAGCGCTGCCGCTGTCACGGCCTCCGGAGATCACAGTCACACCTTCTTGGTTCCCGTATCTTCCATTTGTCGACGTCAACACCCACGTTGAGATCGTCCCGGGGCAGATGACGCCCTGACCGGCACAGGACAACACATGCGCACCCTGGCTCTGGATCTTGGAAACCGGCGCATCGGCGTGGCGATCAGTGACACGCTGAGCATGTTTGCGCGTCCACTGGAGGTGTTTCTGCGCACATCGCGCGTGGCCGACTTCGCCCACATCCAAGCCCTCATCGACGCGGACAGAGTGCAGTCGGTCGTGGCGGGGCTCCCGCTCAACATGGATGGCACCGAAGGCCAACAGGCAGCGTGGGTCCGCGACTATGCGGCAGCATTGGGAGAGGCCATCTCCATGCCCGTCATCCTCTGGGATGAACGTCTCACCACCGAAGAGGCCAAGGACATCCTCCGCGCTCAGGGAAAGAGACCGAACAAGGACTGGATAGATGCGGTCGCAGCGGCCGTCATCCTACAAAGCTACCTGGACGCACAGGTCGCATAGCGACGGCGTCGCATTGGACCGGGGGCAAAGCGCTTTGTCCTGCCGGCTGCCACGCACAGGGCCGGGCCCGGCTCCGAAATAGCAGAGAGAGGAGCTTCACAACAATGAAGCGTTGGCTGAGACTTGCCTTATGTCTGCTCGCCCTGGTCGTCCTCGTGGCGTGCGAGCTGCAAACACTCTATCTTGAGGCGTACATCGAGAGCAACCAGGATGCCCTGGATGCTCCGATCGGCAGTGATAGTTCACCGGTCACGTTCACCGTTGGGCCTGGCCAGAGCATCGAAGAGATCGCAGGCAATCTGAAGGCCCACCATCTCATCGCAGATGCAGAGTTGTTCCGGCGCTATGTCCAGGTCGAACACCTGGACGCCGGGATTCAGGCCGGCACTTACGAGCTCCGGCAGACGATGACGATCCCGGAGATCGCGCAGGCACTGCAGACGGCCCTTGCACCTGAGCAGCAGGTGACCATCCCGGAGGGTAAGCGGATGGAAGAGGTCGCTGAGATAGTGGCAGAGCAGACGGATATCTCATCGGTCGATTTCCTGCAGATGGCGCAGAGCGGGTGGCGCGGGACAGCAGTCGTCCAATCGTACGCCTTCCTGGCGCACATCCCGCTGACGGGTACCCTTGAGGGGTTCCTCTTCCCGGACACCTACCGGCTGCCACTGGATGCCACCGCCATCGATCTCATCGATCGTATGCTGGAGAACTTCGACCGCCAGGTGACCCCGGAGATACAAGAAAGCTTCGCGCAGCACGACATGACGCTCTATGAGGGGATCACACTGGCTTCCCTCGTGGAGCGCGAGGCAGTGGTGGATGCAGAACGCGCCGTCATCGCCGGTGTCTACCATAACCGCATGCGTGATGGCTGGTTCCTCTCCGCCTGCCCGACGGTCCAGTACGCGCTGGGGTACCGGCCGGATGAGGAGAGCTGGTGGAAGCGCTTCCTGCTCTTCGAGGACCTGGACGTGGAGTCACCCTACAACACCTATCGCAACCTCGGTCTTCCCCCGGGCCCCATCGCAAACCCCGGACTAAGCTCCATCCAGGCCGCTGCCCAACCCGCGGAGACAGACTTCTACTTCTTTATGGTGGACTGCAGTAAAGAGGACGGTACTCACGTCTTCGCCGCCAGCGAGGCCGAGCATCTGGCTAACTTCGCCCGCTGCGGCGGCGTGATCACCTCGCCATAGCGGCCGGCACCTGTACCCAGTCCAGTCGAAACGTGGACGCGAGACCAACCTGCCTTCGCGTCCACGTTTTCGTTGCCGCCGGATCTGATGATCCAGCTGGAGCAGTCTCCACGGTGCGTGGTGTGCGCGAGCGAACATGAGATCCATTCCGAAAATCACCTTCTGCCGGCCCAAAGCCCTTCACCTAGTCTCGACCCGAGTCTGCTCGGGCCGAGGCTTTGGGCCGTCCTTCGCGTCGTATTCTCATGCTTGCGTGGTGTGCTGATGCACATGGCGTCTACTTCGAAAGTGACCGAGCAGAGACTTCGCCCTGCTAGGGTGGCGGCGGGGGTGTCGGGGTCGCGTGCCAGTAGGCGGTACCGGTAGCGGTGCACGGGTTATAGTTGGCGCCCAGGATCACCCGGAAATCCGCCGCACTGCCCTCCGTCGGCTCTGAGGTCACGTCTCCCTGCTGGAGGTGATACAGGCTGATAAGCCGGTGCAGGGGAGAGCCCTTCGCCGTCGTGGTAAAATCCACAACCCGCGTGCGGGGCTCCGGCGGGATGTCCTCCACCACCGTCACCTCAAGCCCCTCCAGCCTCAGGCGGTACGCCGCGACCTCGCCGAAGGCCTGGGACCAACTGCCGTTGGAGACAACGGCCCTGTAGCCGCGCTGCGAGGCCCGGCTGGTTGAGAGCGGGCGCATCGCATTCTGGACCAATTCCTGAACAGCCTCAAGGTTCGGGACCAGCACATAGCCGCCGTTGGGCGCAGTCCAGGCCGTTATCACCCCTCTACCACGAACGAACGTGTTGTAGATACTTCGCTCGTCCAAGCGCCCGGCCACTGAAGCCAGCGTGATCAGTTCCCCGAGCCCCAGATCCGTCTCAACGCTCTCCTTGTAGGCATCCCACAGCTCCGGTGCACGCACCAACATGTTCGCGCTCCGCGCCTGATGCAGGATTGACGTCAGTACCTGCTGTTGGCGCCGATGGCGGTCGAAATCCGAGGTATCCCAGCGTGAGCGGACGTACCACAATGCAAACTTCCCATCCAGATGATGCAGCCCCGGCTCAAGGTCGATGTCCGTCTGTCCGGTCTCAGAAGCGGGATCGGGATAGGTATCGTGCAGAGGACACTCGACGATCACGTCAACACCGCCCACGGCATTCACGATCGTCTGGTAGCTGGTGAAATCCACCAGCGCATAATAGTGGATCGGCACACCAAAGTTGTACTCCACCGTCACCCTCGTCAGCGCCGGTCCGCCACCGGGGTAGTTGACCTTGCCGGCGCGGCCATAGGCCGTATTGATCTTGTCCAGGCCCCAGGCCGGGATCCAGGCGTAGTAATCGCGCGGGATTGACAGCAGGCTCACAGCGGGCTCATCGGGGAAGATGGAGGCGATCACCATCACATCGGTTCGTGCTACACCCTGTCCCGCCGTGCGATCCATGCCCAGTAACAGGATATTCACGGTGCCTGCCGGTTGCTCAACCAGGGGCATCGGTGACGGCTGGGGCAGCGGTGAGGTCACGACCGGGGTGTTCGCAATCGGCGGAAGCGGTTCACTGAAGGGCAACGCGATCGGCGACGGCGTGGGTGTATCGGTCGGGATCGCAGTCTCCGTGGG
>JAGHDT010000038.1 GCA_021159805.1 Anaerolineae bacterium | reverse complement strand
TGCCTATGGGGTTTCACCGGGGTGGTTGGGGTTCCTATCTTCGATACGATGAAGAGCAGGATCGTCCCAAGATCAGTCGCAGCTTGATGACTCGCGTTGCGGGCTACGCGCGACCCTATTGGGGTGTGATTCTGCCGCTCATCCTGCTGATAACACTCACGTCGTTGTTGAACCTGGTGCCCCCGATGTTGACGCGGGAGTTGGTGGACGTGGCGCTTCCAGAGCGGGACGGCGGATACCTGAACCTCCTGGCCCTTGGGCTGATCACCATTCCGCTGGCTTCGCGTCTGCTGGGTGTGCTTCAGGCCTACTTTGGTGCCAAGGCTGGTGAGGGTCTCATCCGTGATCTGCGCCAATCGCTCTACAATCACTTGCAGCAGATGAGCTTGCGCTTCTTTACGCACACCAAGACGGGTGAGTTGATGTCGCGCCTCAACAGTGATGTGTCGGGCGCACAGCGGGCGGTCACGGGTACGCTGGTCAGCCTGGTCACCAACGTGATCACGCTGATATCGACCCTGATCGTGATGATCTCGCTCGATTGGCGGCTGACTCTGATTGGCGTGGCTATTTTCCCTCTGCTCTTGATCCCGTCGCGCAAGGTTGGCAAGATCTTGCGCAGGATCACACGTAAGTCGATGGACATCACTGCGCAGATGAACGCGCTGATGAATGAGACGCTCAACGTGAGCGGCGCGTTGCTGGTGAAGATCTTCGGACGGGGCGCTGACGAGAGCCGGCGTTTCTCGCAACGTGCGACCGAAGTTCGCGACATGTCTATCCGCCGGTCGATGGTCGCCCGGTGGTTCTTTGTGGGTCTCGGATTGGTGGGTGTTCTGGGCACGGGTCTGACGTTCTGGGTCGGTGGGCACCGGGTGCTGGACGGTGCGCTTACCATCGGAACGATCATTGCTTTCAGTGCCTACCTTGGTCAGCTGTACCGGCCTATGTCCGCATTGGCCAACGCGCAAGTGGATTTTGCCACCAGCATGGTCAGCTTCGAGCGCGTCTTCGAGGTTCTGGATCTACCGGTTGAGATCGACGATCGACCGAAGTCAGTGAGCCTGGCCGAGCCCCGCGGCTATGTTGTCTTCGAGAATGTGTGGTTCCGCTATGAGCGTGGGGGCGAGGCGGGGTTGCCTGGCCTTGAGAGTGTGAGACGGTTCGGCTGGCGCGGCGGTGGCACGCGGGATGACGTTACTATGAGCGGTCGTACGATCAAGTCGAATGTCGGTCCGGGCGAGGCGGGCCTGCCGGAAGAAGACGCTGAGATCCGGTGGGCTTTGCGGGAACTCGACTTCCAGATGGAGCCCGGCCAACTGGTGGCTCTGGTGGGGCCCAGCGGCGCCGGTAAAACAACGGTTACATATCTGCTGCCGCGCCTCTACGATCCCGACCAGGGCGCCATTCGGCTGGATGGGTATGATCTTCGGGACATCCGGCTGACCTCACTCTCATCAGCAATCGGCATGGTGACCCAGGAGACGTACCTTTTTCACGATACGATCCGCGCCAATCTTCTGTATGCGAAACCGGACGCGACTGAAGTGGAACTGGTTGAGGCGTGCCGTGCTGCGAATATCCACGACTTCATCGCCGGGTTGGCAGACGGCTATGATACCGTGGTCGGTGAGCGCGGCTACCGGCTGTCCGGTGGTGAAAAGCAGCGCGTCGCGCTGGCGCGTGTGATCCTCAAGGATCCGCGTGTGTTGATCCTCGATGAAGCAACTAGCAGCCTCGATTCTGAGAGCGAGGCACTGATTCAAGAAGCGTTGGAGCGCATCATGGAGGGGCGGACCAGCCTGGTCATCGCGCACCGGCTGAGCACGGTTTTGTCGGCAGACATAATCCTCGTTCTGGATAACGGGCAGATTGTGCAGCGTGGCACGCACGAGGAGCTGCTGGCCCAAGGTGGTCTATATCGCCAGCTCTACGAGCGGCAGTTTGCCGCCGCGAGCAAGGCCATGGAACAGATGGCGCCGGGGGCGGACGAAGTAGGTAGAGAAGCGCCCTTCGCCGGCCACCGTCGCGCCCCGTTCGATCGACCCCGACGACGGCCCGGGATGCGCCCCGGCGAGGGTCGTCGCGGTCCTCGACAAAGGGGAGGCGGCGACGATCACGCGTAGGTCGATCCACCCGTCGCTAGATGCCATGAGCTCAAGGTCCTTAACGGGCTTTGAGCTCTTGTGTGGCCTGTGGGAGCCCCCGGATCTCGCACACTGTCCCACCATTTGACGCTCCCACGTTCGGTCTTACCATGGCCCAGAAGAACTGCTCGCACCATCACTCATAGGGAGGCTAGCCTCAATGGCCACAAGCTTGAAATCCTTGGCTGCGAAGTATGCTGAGTTCGGCGCTTATCCGGATCCTGAGGAGATTGACCAGATCATCGACGATCTGTGGACCGATGCGGACAACATTCCGGTCGTCGCCAACAGCCTGGAGGAAACCGGCTTCAGCTACGAGCTGAGCATGCCACACATGCACGGGTACAGCTACATTCAGTTCGAGCCGGAGGGTATGGATCCTTTCTACGCCTACTGGCAACCGGCGCTCTCGCAGCCCGCGCCTCTGCTGGTGCACACGCCCGGCTACGGGGGCCGGATCACGGTTCATCCTGACCTTGTGACCCGCGGCTACAATGTGCTGCACGCAAATCCCCTTGGCTACGGTACGCCCACCGGTCCTGATGAGTCCAAGAAACGTGACCGGGCTGATTGGCCTGTCCTTGCAGACACGATCTTCGGTGGCTTTGAGGTCGGCTACCGCAAGTGGCTGCTCAACGTGATGCAGGCTGTGACGTGGGCTCAGGCACAGCCTGGCGTGCTCCCCGACC
>JAGHDT010000119.1 GCA_021159805.1 Anaerolineae bacterium | reverse complement strand
GTGGAAAGCTGGTTCGCCAGTGGCATCGTCTGCACAGCCACGGCAGGCCCGTAGTCGCCGCCCTGCCCGCGCAGTGCCATCCGCCACGTTCCCAACCACAGCAGATTGTCGTGCTTCGGCCGCACTTCAGCCGGGCCGGAGACGCTCACGGCCACGACAGGCGGCACCGGATCAAGCGGCGCAACCGCGTCCGACGCAAGCATGAAGGACTCAAACGGCGCGACGTCCCGCACGTAGTGCCCTTGCTCGGCGCGCAACCGCGTGGGTTGACCCTCGTCCAGCGGCAGCTCACGCAGACCACCGCCACTTCGCAGCGTCACGGTCACGGGATCGCTGCTGAGGTTGAGAGCAAACCACAACGTCCGGCCACGCCCCACCCGCCTGACAGCAACGATGTCGCCCGCTTCCCGCGACCCAGTTGTGATGCTCAAACTCGGACTGATGCGGGCCTGCACCGCATCCAATACGTCACCGAGATCGGAGTCCAGGTCGACCATCACCACAGTGCCTCCGACCGCGACAAAGGCCTCCAGCCAAGAGCGCAGCTCAGGTTCGATGATCTGCATCGGGGGTACGATCACCACCTTGGCCTCAATGTCGGCGACCTTCACCCCGCCGGACATCAGCTCTCCCTCGGCAAGAATGTCATTATCGACGACGTGGAAGTCGAGGTGGTGGCGCATCATCGCCCACAGCAGCTCCTCAAAGGCGGTGGCATAGGCATCCAGCCTATCCCGAGAGGGCAGCCCGCTGGCCAGATCGACGACGAGGATCTCGGCATCGATGTGTGTCCCCTCGAAATACTCGCCGATTCTGCTGATGTGCTTCGAAAGGTGACCAAACATCGGCCAGAAGGGCATCTGGAAGAAGAACGTCGGCGGCGCGTCGTGTTTCACCAGTCCGTGCGTGCTGTAGAAGAAGCCGTGGGGCACGAGGTAACGGATCCCGGCGAGCAGCAGGCCATCGGCGATAGCCTTGGCGTCCTGCAGCGTCGCGCTCCAACCCAGGCTGTGGTAGCACTCGCAGAGCGCCCCCGACTTGCCGTAGAAGTAAGCGGCGGACGCGGTGGATTTGGCGTTGCGGCGCAGCGGCGCGCGCAGCCAGTCGGGTCGCACGCCCACCTTTGTGTGGCCGGGATCGCAGCCGGGGATATCCATATAGCGCAACTGCGCCATCCGCATCGACGCCTTCTCACCCGAGTAGGCTATCCCGTGCTCGTGGCACCAGGAGGAAATCTGCGTCTCAAAGGCTTTGCAGAAGAGATCATAGCGCACTTCCTGCAGATCATACGAGGCCGCCAGATGATCCGGGTGGTCGCGATCCTGTAGCGCCGGGAGCAGGGGCTGCAGGTCACGCCCGGTGGCTGACTTGAACGCAGCCGGCAGCGTCGACGACCACCCCGGCGCGGTCTCATCGACATAGATCGACCGGATCGTCGTGCCGAACTTGTCGCCAAACCGGGCGAAGTATCGCTCGTGAGTCAATTCGATGAAGTGCCCTATGGCCTCGGCATTCAACGGGTCGACAAAGTGGTTCCAATACTTGTGGTGCGTCACCTCCACCTGCACCGAGACGAGGAGCCGGTGGGTTTCCTCCGGCAGCTCGATCTCCAGGGTTGGCGTCGGCTCGCTGGTGAAGTATCGCTTGCGGTTGTACTGCGTCAGCCCCATCTCGTTGTAGGAGTCAGTTGCCAGCACCATACCGACGTGGGAACGCAGGTCAGTACCGTCATCCCAATCCGGCGTGCTATCCTTCACCGGAAAGGCCATACAGGACAGCACCTTGCCACGCGGCAGCTCAAGCCTGACAGGGCCACCGGCCAGGTCATAGGACCGCTGGATCAACTGCGTGGCATGGTACTGCGGATTGCCCAGCACCACCTCGCCGCCGGCGACCCCGCTTGGGTACGGATACTCATCATAGAGGTGAACAACCATGTCGTGCTCTTCGGCGGCGGAGATCGCCGCGCCCACCATCTGGAAGAAAGACTCGGAGAGATAGGGCTGGCCCAATCCCTGACGCGAGTGGATGAAGAAGCCGCGCACGCCCTTCTCCGCCATCTCGGCGATCTGCCGGCGGATCTCATCTTCCTCCAGCGTTGCATTCCAGAACCAGAACGGATAGAATCCTACGGACAGTCCTTGTACCACAGCATAGCCTCCCTGGGTCATTGCCCTCCACGCATGTTGTACGGAAACGTGCCGGCGTCACAGCCCCGGCGGGGTTTGGGATCAGCATGCTCGTGCCCCAAAGGTCTTCCCCGCACGCACCATCCAGTCACGGCGCCGGCACAATCGCACCGTGCGCGCGCAGGAGTGCCGCCAGCTCAGCCCGAGGCACAACCCCAGGCGTCACGCCATCTCGCGCAGCCAGCGCGGCAGCGGCCCCAGCCGCCTGCCCCATCGCCATACACGCCGCTTGTACCCGCAGCGCGGAGTTGGCCTGCCGGTCACTGCTCACGCAACGCCCTGCCACCAGCAGGTTCCGGGCGCCGCGGGGAACCAACGCACGGAGCGGCACAGTAGGCACAACGCCACGTTGAAGCTGCTGGGGTTCCACGCCCTCCTCCGTGTGCACATCCACCGGATAGAAAGCATAGCAGACGGCGTCGGGAAAAACGCGCCCGCTGACGTAATCGTCCACCGTCACCGTCGTCTCACCTACGATGCGATACGTCTCCCGGATGCCCGTCTCCGGCGCCATCGCCAAGAGCGTGGCGTTCTCACAGCCGGGCAGCGACCTGACGAACCGCAGCAGGCGGAGCACCGACTGCCGGCCCGCGACATTGGCCTGCGTCCCCGTCATCGAGGTACTG
>JAGHDT010000436.1 GCA_021159805.1 Anaerolineae bacterium | reverse complement strand
ATCCCGCGAGAAGGACCAGGTAGTCGGTGCGCTGGGAAGGCCCCAGCAACTGCCGGCCATCACCCCAAAGCACGATCGGCAGGGTCGCCGCATAGACCACAAAGAGCACACCGATCACCAAGAACACGAGAGTTCGGCGTAGATTCACGGATTCTCCCCTACGTCGGCATCCCTCTCGATCTTCTCAAAAACCTTCTCCAACGCCGGAAGTGCCGATTCAGGCAGCATTCGCCGCACCTCTGAGCTACGCGCCATTCCAATGAGGCGATCGAGGACGTGATAGGCAACCAGCTCACGCTTCGCGGCACCATCAACATCCTTGAGGCGCTTGCTTATCTCGGCAATCAGCCCTGAGATCATCTTGCTGTCCGCTTCTTGCCGGATCTTGCCCAGTGCTGCGGCACGTTTGCGCTCAATGCTCTCCTGCCAATCCATCACCTTGGTGATGAACCGTGACTTCCACGCTTCCACCCGCTGCTCAGTGATGGTCCGGCTGACAGGCTCGATCGGACTGCCGACCCCACCGCCGGCAATCTCAAAGCCACGCGGAGCCAGGGCTTGCTGAACCGACCGGCGCACGGTCTTGCCGATCGTTTGCCGGCACAAGCGATCCCCAAGCTGACGATCCCTTGACAACCCCAAGGATGTCTCAACGAGCCTGTGTGTCTTCAACAACTCGTATTGTGGATCTCGCGGAACGCGTGCCGCCTTTGCATCAACAATGCCGTCATAGAGTTGGTCCAGACTGTAGAAGGAAACAGCCTGTTCGAGCTTGTGTGCCGATAGCTTGATGGGGAGATCCTCCCAAGGGTATGCCGTGTGCGCATCCAGGGCACTCCGCCCCGAGGGATCCACTTCTTCAGCAAACAGCGCCTGCAGCACATCTCGCTGTGCGCGATAGGGCCAGGGCGCCCCCAGCGAGATCTGGCGGCTGCCTCGCTGAATCCGAAACGCTGACGAAATGGGAACGCGCACCTCAATCCCATCACGCGTGATAGCACTCACCGTGGAAGATCGCGTCTGGTCTCGCAGGTCAACAACCCTGAACGGGACTTCGCCTCTCTGTGTCAGGACGGCCCCAGGACCGGCAACCCGGGTGATCCGGGGTCCCATTTTGAGCACAACCACGTTCTCAGGCTCGGTCACCAGCATGCCCGGACCGATACCACGACCGGCATTCCCGTCAATGCGCCTGCTTACCTTGCCATCCTCCACAAACCAGGTCGTCTTGGGAACTGAGGAGAAAAACCCCAATACCAGTGTCAACGCCACGCGCAAAGGCGCATCGACGTCATCGCTCATCGGCACCACAGCGGGTGCCCAGATGATCAAGAGCCAGATCGAGAGAGTTGTTGGCGTGACTGATGAGAGGCAGAAGAGCCCGAATTTGGCATACGAGATCTCGGGTTGGATCAAAGCCGCCAGAAGAATCAAAGTTGTGAAAAGCAGAATCGATCCAGCCATCAGAATCAAGGCCAGGCGATTTTCCGACTGCCCATAGGACGTGAAGACTCCACTGAAGAGCATAAACAGGCTCAGGCAACATAGAGGCAGCAGAAAAGACAACACTATCACGAACAGGGGAGACAGGTCCAGGAGGCCGATCCACAGCAACCCGGGGAAGATCCACAGCGTCGGTCCCCACACCCGGACGAGTGCCATCCACGGCTCGCCCCCTGGAGACGCAGGAAGAGCGGTTGAAGTAGGGTGATGCCCCCGCAGATATCTGTTCAGGAGATAGGTTCCCATCAAGTAGAAGACCAGTAACCCCACACGTGCAGCCACCATCCATCTCCTCCTTCAAGAGATCACCATCTAAAGCCACTGTAGCACACTACGGGGAAAATGAGAAGCCGCCGGACAGCCCGGCACGTGGCCCAGGCAAATGCCCGCGCGGTCCAGCCGAAGTGGTGGCCGATATCGACACTCACCCCCATACTGAAACACGCCCGGTTTCCACCCCAACCATTGCCAATGCCCTGAAAACAGGTAGAATCCCAAGCTAACTTCAGATAGAACAGAGCTACGATCTAACCAAGGATATCCATCCTGACCCACAGCAGTCATTCATAGCCCACTTAGCAATCAAGGATCACTCGGCCATAAGTATGAAGTATCACGACGTCTTGCGCTATCTCTATGGGCTCGTAGATTATGAAAAACGCCGTATCGAGCGTTATTCGGCCCGCGTGTTCAAGCTTGAGCGAGTCGTACAGCTCCTTGAAAAACTGGGCAACCCGCATCAAGCGTATCCAACGTTGCATATCGCGGGAACCAAGGGCAAGGGCTCTGTGGCCGCAATGATGGCGAGTATTGCCCGTGCCAGTGGGCTGCATACAGGGCTGTATGTCTCGCCCCATCTGCACACATTCCGGGAACGCATCCAGGTCGACGGGATACCGATCTCAAGATCCGCCATAGCAGAGCTGGTCGAGGAAATCCAGCCGGTCGTGGAGACAGTTGCTGGATTGACCACATTTGAGGTGACCACGGCTTTGGCGTTCCTGCACTTTCTGAGAGCAGATGTCGATCTGGCCGTGATGGAGGTGGGGCTGGGCGGCAGATTGGATGCCACGAACGTGATAACCCCTGAGGTCAGCCTCATCACCTCGCTGAGTCTGGACCATACCTATCTGCTTGGCAATACACTGGCGGAAATCGCATTTGAAAAAGCCGGCATCATCAAGCCAGGCATACCCGTTGTGACGTCACCGCAGAAGCCGGACGCGCTTCAAGTTCTACGGCGCGTTGCCGAAGAGCGAGGAGCACCGTTAACCATTGTAGGCCAAGACGTGACCTGGGAACCCGTTTCCCGATCACGCAGCCACCAGACGCTGCGGATCAACCATACGGCAGCCCCATCGCCATTTGATGGCGACTATGAGCTTGCGCTGCTTGGCGAGTTCCAGCTAGAGAACGCAACCACGGCCGTTGCCGCAGCAGCAGTCCTGCAGGCAAACGGTCATCCGTGGGCAACGCCGGAAGCTGTGCACAAGGGCCTGGAGACAGTGAGCTGGCCTGGACGTATGGAAGTATTGAATGAGAATCCGCGACTCATTGTAGACTGCGCCCACAATCCCTATTCGGCCCAAGTGTTGGCTAAGTCGCTGAAACTGTGGTTCCCCCATACTTCGTGGATCCTGCTGTATGGGGCCTCCAATGACAAAGACATCATCGGCATGCTCAGGGCACTGCTGCCCATCAGCGAACACGTGATCGTTACGCGTTCCTATCATCCCCGCGCGGCAGCTCCTTACGTCTTGGCCGATATCTGTGCTGACCTTGGCAAGGGTGCCGAGATCGCTGTGAATCCCCAACGTGGACTGGAGCAAGCGAGTCGAAAGCTGCAACCCGGTTGGGGCATTATCGCCACAGGCTCGATCTTCCTCGTAGCTGACACTCGCGAGGCCTGGGCCAAAGATGCACATCTGAATCTCCCGATGGGAGACTGGGTCGATGAACCCTGGGAGTAGACTATGGGCTGGGACACACTGCCACTGACACCTGAGGACTTCTTCGGAGAAGCTCTCGACGCAGGAACTGGCGAAGAAGGCCCTTTCGAGGCAGTCATCCTTCCCCTGCAGGAGCTGGTGGTCTATCCCCAGATGGTGACACCACTCTTCGTCAGACAAAATGAATCCCTGCAACACTGTCCGTCGCGGTCCAGGAAGACTGGCCTGTCGTCGTCGTAGCGCAACAGAACAGGAACATAGAAAGCTACCCGACCAGCGCAGATCTCTACGCTATCAGAACAGAGGTCGTGATCGCCCGCTCAGTGCAACTGCCTGACGGCACCACCAGCGCTATCGCTCAGGGCGTAGGTCGAGTTGAGATTCTGGATTACATTCAGGAACGCCCCTACCTGATCGCCAGCGTCCAAATGCTTCCGGAACCTGCTGAGGAAGGCGCGCTTACGGAAGCACTCGTGCGTGCGGTTCTGACGATGTTTGAGAAGGTGGTCCAGCTCAACCAGGCATTGCCCGAAGAGGCCTACAGCTATGCGATGAACGTGGTCGCTCCCGGGCAACTGGCCGACGTTGTTGCACAGATCGTCAGCTTACCAACAGAAGCCAGACAAGCTCTCCTCGCAACACAGGACGTCACCGGGCGACTTCAGAGCATCAGCACACACCTGGCCCGAGAGCTCGACGTCTTGGAACTGGAGAATCAGATCCAGACAACGGTACAGGACGCGGTCGCAGAAGCCAACGCGAGTACTTTCTGCGGGCATCCTCGAATCCCAACACTACGGTTTGCCCAAAGCCAAACAAAGGATTCTCGAATACATCGCCGTGAGAAAGATGGCGCCACAGGCCTGGCAAGGCACCATTCTCTGCTTTGTGGGAGCGCCTGGTACAGGCAAGACATCACTCGGACGTTCCATCGCGGATGCGTTAGGCCGTGAGTTCGTCCGCATCTCACTGGGCGGCGTCCGTGACGAAGCGGAAATCCGGGGACATCGGCGCACGCATATCGGGGCGGTGCCTGGGCGGATCCTGCAGACGATTCGCCGCGCCGGAACTGTCAAGCGACAATTAGAAAGGGACATCAGCGACAACTAGAAATACCCATGCCGTAGGGTTAGTCCTCGGCT
>JAGHDT010000309.1 GCA_021159805.1 Anaerolineae bacterium | reverse complement strand
TTTCACCCCCCATCCTCCGCAGACGGAATGGGAGAGGGTACGAGAGGTGCTACTTCGAAAATAGCTTCCGCTCCCGGGCCTAAAGGCTTGGCTGCAGGCTTTAGGGCCTTCTTTGTGTCACATTCTCATGCTTGCGTGGTGTGCTGATGCACATGACGCCTACTTCGAAAACAACTCGCGCCAGATTGCAGTTTCTGCGGACCGCGGGCGTCTCGCCCGCTCTGCTCCCCAGGGCCCAAAGTGCGCGGCAGCTGCTATACACAGCGCAGTTCCCGCTGGCGCAAAGATGCGGGCGAGACGCCGGGCATCGGAATGCCTTCGGTCCAAGAGAGCACCTCATACCATTGTGCCCTGGTGCCGGCTGCAGGAGATGGCGGACACGCCCGACGCACAAGAGTCGTCGAGATCCCGGGAAAGCCCTTAGGCCCACAACGCGCGCAGCGATTTTCGTTCGTGCGTGGTGTGCGCACACACCTACGCGCGCACGTGCGTGAGCGAACGTAACGTCTATTCACAACGCCTGCTCAAGAATCTCCGTCATCTCCTCAACCGTGAGCTTGATCGGATTGCCGCGCATGCTGCTGGAGCGGGACGTCTTCTCAACGATGACCGGGAAGTCCGCCGACGCCAGTCCGTAGGCCGCCAGTCCGGGGACCTGTAGAGCATTGCCCAGCGCCTGGATCCAGGCGATCCCGTCATCGGCCTCAGCCCACGCTTTCCCCGTAACGATCCTGGCGATCTCGTCGTAGCGGGCCAGTGCGGGGTTATCACGGTCCCGGGCCTGGAGCGCGCGGACGTTGACCTCGGTGACAAAGGGCAGCAGTCGCCCACAGATGACGCCGTGAGGCGCCCCGTACATCCCACCGAGCACGCCGGCAAAGCCGTGCACCGCACCCAACTTGGCGTTTGCCAGCGCCAGCCCGCCGAACAGGCTGGCCAGCGACATATCCAACCGCGCGCCGGCATCTGTACCGTTCTCGAACGCCCGGCGCAGGGATCGGGAGGCGCGCATCAGACCCTCGCGGCAGACCGTATCGGTCAGCGGATTCGCCAACCCCGAGACGTAGGGCTCCAGCACCTGGGTCAACGCGTCCAACCCGGTACTGGCCGTGACGGCGGGTGGCATCGAATGCGTCAGGTGCGGGTCCACTACGGCAACGTGCGGCAGTATCAACGGGCTGCGCAGGCTCACCTTCACACGGTGCTCCGGTGAGACCAACACGGCATTGCGAGTGACCTCAGCACCGGTCCCCGCCGTGGTCGGCACCGCGATGTGGGGTGCCGACCGCTTCGTGATCGGCTCCCCCCGCCCAATGACCTCCAGGTAATCCAGCGGCTCGCCGCCGTTGGTGAGCAGCGCGGCGATCGCCTTGCCGGCATCGATGACGCTACCCCCGCCGCACCCAACGACGAGATCGCAGCCTGCCTCCCGCGCTCGCTCAGCACCCGCCTGCACGATGTGCGTTGTCGGCTCGTGGGACACCTCAAACGGCACCGTGCCAATGCCCGCGGCCGCCAGGGATCCGAAGATCAGGCCCGCACGCTCACGCTCTTTTCCGGTGACCATCAGAGCCCGTGTGCCGAAAGCTTTGGCCAGGGCGCCTACCTCACCGGCCGTTCCCGGCCCAAAGATGATACGGTCAGACGTGGCAAACTCGAATCGCATCGGTCCCTCCCTGACTTCCTGCGGACTCTGCGTGTGTCTCCAAGCGTGAGAGTCATTGACACTTGCCGCCTTTGCCAATACCATATCAAGATAAACCAAGAAACACAAGGACACTGTGCCAGGAGATTCTCGTGGATTTACACATCCGACTTATGCACGACGACGACGTGGACGCTATCGTTGAACTCTCACTCGCGGCCTGGGCCCCGGTCTTCGCCTCGTTCGAGCAAGTACTCGGACCCACCATCTATCGCTTCATCTACCCGGAGTGGAGGACGAGCCAGGCAGAAGTTGTCACCGGGATCTGCAGAGAGACCGACAAGACCACCACGTGGGTTGCCGAAGTGGACGGCACCGTGGTCGGCTTTCTCTCCTACGAGCTTGATCTTGAGAAAGAGACCGCAGAAGGTATGCTGCTGGCTGTCCATCCCGACCATCAGAATGGCGGTGTGGGCACCGAGCTGAACACATTCGCACTCGATAGGATGAAGGAGAGCGGTATGAAACTTGCCGTTCTCGGCACAGGCGGCGACCCCGGCCATGCCCCCGCCAGGAGATCCTACGAGAAAGCCGGCTACACAGCGTTGCCCCTCGTCAGATACTACAAGGATCTGTCGTGAAGGTGAGAGGTGGAGAGATAGAATGACACCGACATCCGATCCCGATCTGAACGCCGTTCTACAGGACCTCGTGACCAGTGCCCAGACGATCTTGGGCCCAAATTTCGTTGGCGCATATCTGCAGGGATCCTTCGCTCTGGGAGACTGGGACAGCCATAGCGATGTCGATTTCCTGGTGGCCATCGACCATCCCCTCTCTGATACCGAACTGGCAGCCTTGCAGGAGATGCACGGTAGGATCTACGACCGGCCATCCCCCTGGGCTCAGCACCTTGAGGGATCGTACTTTCCCCGGGAACTGCTCAAGCAGGAGGACCGTGCGAAGACACCGCTCTATTACCTGGACAATACCAGCCGGGAGCTGATCCTATCGAACCACGATAACGAGTTGGTCGTGCGCTGGGTCACCCGTGAATACGGCCTTACGCTGGCAGGACCGGACGCCGACAGCCTGGTCGCCCCGGTTCCGGCCAAAGACCTACGGCAGGAGGTCTTCACCACTATGAACACGTGGGGGCAAGAGATCCTGGAGGGCGAATACCCCATCGACAACCGCTGGGCCCAGCCCTTTGCCGTCCTGAGCTATTGCCGGATGCTGCATACCCTCCACACCGCCAGGATCACGTCGAAGCCGGCCGCAGCACGGTGGGCACAAGCCACGCTCAAAGGCCGCTGGGTCGACCTCATCCAACGGGCCTGGGATGACCGGCCCAATCCGTCCGTGAAAGTACGGCAGCCGGCCGATCCCAAAGAGGTCGCACGCACCCTGGCGTTCATCGAGCATGCGCTTACAGTTGCACGCCTGTACCTGGTGGAAACGCCCTAAGTGACAGGGCCCCGCTACCACAGAATCATGAAAAAGAAGGCTTAGTCGGCGGCGAGCCCTGCGCGGCAGGTCCTCGCTTGGCCTTGACACGACTGATAGGAGTGGACCGGATCACGCGCACGCGTGCCCTACACCACGGGAGAAGAAGGGATCCGTGATAGATGGCCCGCCCACATCGTGAAGAACGAGGAATGAGACTATGAACCAGGTCACCGGGGTGAGAGAGATCACAGTAGAGATCATTTGGGAGGGACGCAAAGCCGGGACGACGTGGTTTCACCCACGCGCGTGCGCATTCCCCCATCAAGACAGCACCGCATTCCTGATGACCTGCCAGAGCATCGGCGGCTCCGACGTCTTCGGCCAGGTGCACTGGTCGTGGTCATCGGACCGTGGCCAAACGTGGTCGAACCCAGAGCTCATCCCCAGCCTGGGGCGGCTGAACCTTGCGGATGGCCTGCAGGAGGGTGTCTGCGACGTCGTGCCGGAATACCACGCGGCAACCGGCACGATCCTCGCCATAGGGCACAACGTCTATTACCGCGACAACGTGCTGACGAAGCCCAGCGAGGATCGCTTCCCCGTCTACGCAGTACGCACTCCAGGCGGGAAGTGGCGCGGTCGCACAAAACTGGCGTGGCCCACCGCGAACGTACCGGCGATCTACACCTGCGGCTGCGCGCAGCGCGTCAACCTACCCGACGGCTGCATCCTGATCCCACTCTCCGTCGGCGACCACCCCGATGCGCCCCGGTCGGTCTGCTCCGTCGTCTGCAGCTTTGACGGCACTGACTTGACCATCGAAGAGATGGGCAACTCGCTCAGCCTCGACGTCGGCAGGGGACTGCTTGAGCCCACTCTGGCTGCGCTGGATGGCACCACCTATATGACGATCCGTGCCGAAGATGGGCACGGCTACGTGACATCCTCAGACGATGGACTGCTCTGGAGGGAGATGCAGCCGTGGTGCTGGGACGACGGCGAACCGCTGGCTATGTCGACCACACAACAGCGGTGGATCGCCAACGACCACGGGCTCTTCCTGGTCTACACCCGCAGGGCCGTGGACAACATCAACGTCATGCGCTGGCGCGCGCCACTCTACATCGCCCCGGTCGATACGGACACACTGCGATTGACACGCACCGGCGAACGCAGCGTGATCCCTCTGTCAGGTGACGGCGTCAACGACGCGGATCACGTCGCCCGCATGGGCAACTTCCATACCGTCAACGCATCACCCGATGAAGCTTGGGTCACGGTGGGCGAGACACTGCCCAACGATGGTTGGAAGGGCAACACGCTGTTGGCGCGGATCAGGTGGGCTTAACACTGCTCGGCGGCAGTCGACTCGCCCATCTGAGGACCGGGGGCCCTTGCCCGCATCCGCGAAT
>JAGHDT010000420.1 GCA_021159805.1 Anaerolineae bacterium | reverse complement strand
TCATCCCGGCGAGATTGGGGTCAAGGATGTTCAGTCCGGTGAGGCGAAGAAGGATATAGGAGGGCAGCTCGATCACATAGCGGGCGCGGTCCAGCAGGTGCGGCGCCGTGCGCCGGAGCCATAGCAGCTTGGCAACGTGCATCTCCGACATCCCGGCCGAGAAGCTGCAGTGGTGGTGGAACTCGACCCCCAGCCGTTCCGCAATGTCAGCCAGGTAGGGTTCACCGCGGCTGTCGAGCCAGCTGTAGAAGGGCGTCAGGGCGGCCTCTTCGTCATCCAGCAGTGCGAATGTCTGAGCCTGACTGGCAACCGCGATGCGATCGATGTCGTGCGTTGCGATGCCGGCCTGTGCGCAGGTCTCCCGGATCAGGGCAACGGTGGTCTCCCAAATGAGGTCGGCATCGAGCTCGGCACGGTAGAGCCCATTGGTCATCACCTCACGGGCGATATAGGCGACCGGCAGGCGGGCCTCGCCAATGCAGCCACGGTCCTTGTGGAAGAGTGCCGCCTTGACATTGGTCGACCCAAGGTCGAGGGCCAGCACGGTGGTCAGGCCGTTGCCCCGTCTCTCACTCGGCGCCATAGCAGGCAAGCTCCTTTCGGACCCAGGATTCCCGCGAGATGTCGTAGCTGCCCATCAGGTAGATTCCCTCGGCGGAGCCCAGCTGCGCAGTCAGTGCATCCAGTGTGTCGAAGCCGCCGAACACCTGGATCAGCTTTCCCGCGTCGCGTATCCGCCGGTAGAGTTCTGGCCAGTTTTTCTCGTCCTTCTGGCCCGTCCCGGGGATCCATTGCACCCCTTTGAGCTCCGGGATTGCGAGAATCATATCGAGGTGCGGCAATTCGCCCGGACCGTCGAGATGATAGAAGGCGTTGGGGATCCGGCGGCAGGATGCCGCCAACTCGGGCAGAATGAAGGTCTCGAACATTCTCGGACTGATCATCGCGCTGAAGTCCGACTGCAGGACGAAGTGCGGCACCTTGGAGAAGAGGCTGCCCCAGCAGGTGTAGCCGGGGTTGGTGTCGCCACTCGCAGCGTCTATCTCATCGTAGTAACGCCACATCAGTTCGTGGCTCTGCCACGTGAGGCGCTTCACCTCATCCGGGGTATCGTAGAGTGCCAGCAGCATGGCTTCCGACGAGAAAAACCGTGCTACAGGGTCAATGCCATTGTTCAGGTCGGTCATACCGATGCAGACGGACCCCTGCCACCGGTTGCCGGCTGCGCGACAGATATCCTTTATTCGCTGAAGCCAAGGATGGTCAGGCTGATAGGTGAAATGCAGCGCGTCCGGTGGTACATCGGCGGGCGGTTCAAACCATACGGTTGTCTCCGTGGGGATGGCCCTGGCGCCCATGAAGGCCGCATTGACCCCGGCACCGAAGTTGGGACGGATGTTGGGGTAGGCGTCGCCCACGTACCGCTTGCACGAGAGCCAGCCATCCCAATGATCAACGATGACCTCAGCGGCGACTTCCGGGCCGTAGCAGGCTGTGAACCCATACATGGGTCCCGTCGGCCTGGACCGTCTCGGATCGGCGCCGGGGAGCTCGATGTGGATCAGAGGTCGGCCCAACTCACCGGCCCACCAGGCGGTGTAGTCTTCCGAGATCTTGCGCCAGCGCTCCGGAGCGAAGTCGATCGACATAGGTGTCCTGGGTTTCCCTTTCTGAGGACTTGGGTCAGTGAACCGTGATCAGGGCCACCGAATAGGCATCCATTGCGACGGTCAAGCTGGTCTCTCCATCGGTGAGGCGACCGGACTGCACGCTGCTGAAGTCCTGGGCTTTGTCGATCAACCGCACATCGTAGGCCAGATTGGCCGGGTCTTGCATGCCGGCAAGCTCAATCCTGATATCTCCCGGTTCCCCTGCGAAGCGGCTGACAAGGACTGCGACCGCGCCCGTCGATGGGTCTCCCGCAGCCAAATATCGCAGGTCGTCGCCGGCGGGCGTGGCTGTGACTCGCAGCCGATCCGGATAGTCGAGGAGCCGGCGGAAGGATTTGAACGCGTAGTATGCCTTCTGGGGCACGCCGTAATAGTCAAAGATGCCACAGAAGAGCGCCGATGGCTGGCCGTCGTAGTAGTTAGCGATGTCGATCGGTAGATCCTGCATCAGTGCGAGTGTGGCGGCGATGTAGCTGGCGCCCTCCTCGTTTTTCTGTCGTTCGAAGGCCTTGCGCCGGGCGAATTCGTTGCCCGCGTCCCAGAGGCCCCCAAAAGAGACGTAGTTCCACTCGTTGAGATGACTCGTAGCATTCGCATAGCCGTAGCGCTCGAGCAGCCTACGCACATCGTGTGCGTGGGCCGTGACGGCGTCGGGATTGGTAGCGTACCGGTGCCACGAGACGAAGTCCAGAGGGCAATCGTGGGCTTCGCAGTAGGCCAGGAACTGAGCCAGGAAGTCAGCTGCCGGGTGGGGGGGCTCCGCCTTAGCCGTCGCAGGTCCGCCAACCTTGAGGTCCGGATCATACGCTTTGAGCATCTTGGCTGTCGTCTCGTAGAGCTCGAAGTACTGCTCAATGGTGCCGCTCCACATACGGTCACCGATGTCGGCTTCGTTCCAGATCTCCCAGTAGGCGACCTGGTTGAGATAGCCGCCGGCCCAGCCGTAGTTGTAGTGCTTGACGATGCCCAAGCAGATGCGGGCCCATCTGTCGAAATCGGCAGGGGGTGCGGTGTAGTATTTCCGCTCCGTGTGTTCGATGCTGACGCCCAGGCGGTAGACGATCTGCGCGCCGGTATCCACGATTCTCTGGATGTAGGCATCCGTACGGGCAAAGTCGTAGGATGCAGGGTCGTCAGGGTCCGCATCGAAATTCCGGAAGACCTGGGGAATGTCCACCTCTCGTGGGTGCGGCCAATTCGTGTCGTGCAGACGCACGTAGGGCACACGGAGTTCCTTGTAGTAGTGCGAAACATCGACCAGAGATCCGTAGCCGATGGGGCCGTTGTTAAGACCGTGGAGCGGTTTCAGGTTGCCTATGGTCTGGCTGAGATCGACGTGCAGAGTTGTCATCAGTCGTCCACCTTTCATGTGTACTTGACTCTCCTGTGGTTGGTAGTTGCCGCCGATGGGGATGGCTGCATTCTCGAAGTAGTTGTCATCAATCACACAGGGCTTGGAGACCTCCAGAAGCAGCGCGCGGCCCTTGCCTGTGACGCTGTTGTGCGTCCACGG
>JAGHDT010000274.1 GCA_021159805.1 Anaerolineae bacterium | reverse complement strand
CTTGGCTGCAGGCTTTAGGGCCTTCTTTGTGTCACATTTTCATGCTTGCGTGGTGTCCGCTGGCGAACATGACGTCTACTCCGAAAATGACCCGCGCCAGAGTGCAGCTTCTGCCGACCGCGTGCATCAGTATGCGTGCATCAGAATGCCGGGCGTCTCGCACGCCCTGCTTTCAGAAGCCCGAAGTGCGCAGCTGCTGCTACGAACATCACGGTTCCCACTGGCGCGGAGATGCGGGCGAGACGCCCGCGGTCCAAGATGGCGTGTCGCACCGCTGTTCCAGACATAGCCTCCCATGCTCGCGGCCGGCCCGACAGGGGAAAAAGGAAACAGAGTCCCCGTTTCAGGGGAAGGGGGCTCACGTTGTCTTAGATAGTGCTGATGGTATAATCGCGCTGCCTGACCGCTGGACGCGCAGGTATACCCCTTCGAAACAGGATAGAGGCTCTCAGACTTATGCTAACTTCGCTCAAGGAACTTTGGAGCTACCGGGACCTGGTCTACAACCTGGTCTCTCGTGACCTCAAAGTCCGGTACAAGAATTCCATCCTGGGCATCGTATGGTCCTGGCTGAATCCGCTCCTGATGATGCTCATCTTCGCATTCGTTTTTGGCGTCTTGTATCAACGCACCGACACCCCAAACTATCACATCCTCTTCCTGAGCGCCCTGCTGCCGTGGAATTTCTTCAGCAGTGCGGTTATGGGGGGCATTCCCAGCATTGTGGGCAACGCACACCTGGTCAAGAAGGTCTATTTCCCGCGAGAAGTGCTGCCGATCTCGGTCGTACTTTCGAGCCTGGTGAACTTCGTCATCGCCCTGCCAGTCTTCTTCCTCGTGGCTGCACTCTCCGGCGTGATGCCCACCCGGTACGTTTTTTTGTTGCCGGTGCCCATCCTGATCGAGGTCGTCTTCGCGATCGGCATCGTACTCATTCTCTCGACGCTGGAGGTCTTCTATCGCGACACCCATATGCTGATGGATGTCGGGATGCAGGCCTGGTTCTTCGTCACGCCGATCATCTATCCGATGAAATCGCTGCCCGCCGAGGTCACGCTGGCAGGCATCACCTTCAATCCCCAGGTGTGGCTCTTTCGCCTAAACCCGATGGCCTCCATCATCAACACGTACCAGGATATCCTCTACAACGGCACGCTCACATCGTTGGATTTTCTGGCCAGGACGGCGGTTACAGCCTTGGCGATCCTGATCTTCGGCTACTGGTTCTTCCGCCACCATTGTGGTAAGTTTGGCGAAATCGTATAGCATAGATGTAGAATTGCATCCAGCGTCGGCAGCCGCCGGCCTAAAGGCAGGCTTACGTCAACAGCGGCCCACGCTGACTGCTTCTCATCCATACCCAAGGAGGTCACGATGTACTACGGCATGTCATCCGGTGCGTTGGCAAAGATGTACGTCAAGGAGAGTCTTAAAAATCAGGGCGACGGATTCGTCTTTGAGATCAAGAACCAGATCGATTCCGGCTCAGTCAGTGGCCTGGGAAAACTCACCGTTGACGATGTGGAAAAGCCTCTGGAAGGCATCACCATCGACATGAACGGCAAAGTCCGCGAAGTCACGAGCCTCACGTGGTCGTCCTCGCTCTACGTCAGCTACGGTGCCACGCTGAGGATCTACGTGCCCGGCACCCTTGACGCGGGCGAACATGCTATCAAGATGACGATCAAAGTCCCGGAGTTGGGCCAGATCACACTGCCGATCACGGATACGATCAGCTAGGGCAATCACTGAGGCAGTGTACCCTTTGCTGAGGAGATTGGCCGTACAACCCCAGAGAGGCGGATGTCCTGAGTCTGCTCAGGCGCGATCCGCCTCAAGCGTGTAAGGTGGAGCTTTGGCTCGCGTTGGACCACGCCCGAGGTCTGCTCGGGACGTCCAGCGCATCTCCTGAGGGAAAGACGCGCTGCCATCACTTAATCGTCCTTGCCAAGTTGGGCGCACGTGGTATAATGTTGTCCGTGCGCTGAGGGGCTGTAGCTCAGTTGGGAGAGCGCTACAATCGCACTGTAGAGGCCAGGGGTTCGAGTCCCCTCAGCTCCATTGCGGGGGTACTCCTCCGAGAAGTAGCGATGCATAAAGTTTCCTACAAGGGCCTGTAGCGCAGCTGGGAGCGCACCACAATGGCATTGTGGGGGTCGTGGGTTCGAGTCCCACCAGGTCCACAAAGAAGCGCCCGCCAAATGGCGGGCGCTTTTGCGTGTGTATACAGCGGCGTGCTACGCGGCTAAACCAGGAAAACGAAGGTCAGCAGAGTCACAACAAGCAAAGACGGCAGCAAGTTCACCGTCTTGATCTGCTTTATCTCCAGCAGCCCCAGCCCTATCCCCAGAATCAAGACGCCACCCACGGCGGTCAACTGCACGATCAAGGCCTCGGGAAAGAGCATCTGGAACTGTGACGCCAACAGCGTCAGGCCGGCCTGTACGATAAAGAGCGGCAGCGCCGAGAAGAGCACGCCGACGCCGTAGACTGAGGCGAGCACGATAGAAGTGAAACCATCCAGGATCGACTTGGTGAAGATCAAAGTGCGATCCCCGCTCAACCCCTCGTTGAGCGCGCCGACAAAGGTCATCGAGCCCACGCAGAAGATCAAGAAGGCCGTCACCAGCCCCTCGGTAAACCGCTCGTTCTTGATCTTGATACGTGACTTCAGGGCATCCCCAAACGCTTCCACGCGCATATCCAGCTTGAGCACCTCACCCAAGATCCCGCCGAGGATCAAGCTGAAGACCAGGATCAGAAAGTCCCCGCCCTCCTGGAGGG
>JAGHDT010000320.1 GCA_021159805.1 Anaerolineae bacterium | reverse complement strand
GCGACACACCGACCCGCGCCCCAGCGTGCTCTCCACCTCGATGGTCCCTCCGTGCAGCAAGACCAGCTCGCGAGCAATGGCCAGGCCGAGGCCACTGCCGCCACTCTCCCGGGATCGCGATTTCTCGCCACGCCAGAAGCGCCCAAAGACACGATCGAGGTCCTCGCCAGCTATACCCGAACCTGTGTCCTTGACCTCGATGACAACATCGCCATCGGAGGCAAAACCGGTGAGGGTGACGGACCCACCCGACGGCGTGTGGCGCAGTGCATTGGTGATGAGATTGGCCAAGACCTGAGAAAGACGCTGGCGATCCGCAGAAACGGAGGGCAGGTTCTCAGACACGTCAAGAATAAGTATCACACCCCCGTCCTCCGCCAGAGGACCGAAGTTCACCCGTGCATCCCGGAGCAGGTGACCGACATCCGTGGGTCGCACATCCAGAGAGAGCTGCCGGGCCTCGGCAAGAGCCAGCACACGCAGATCCTCAACCAGGTGCGTCAGCACGTCTGCCTCCTCAAGGACCGGCATGATATGATCCTCGGTCGCCGGGTACACGCCATCCAGGATGCCCTCCAGCTTCCCGCGTATCACACTCAGCGGTGTGCGTAGCTCGTGCGCAATATCCGCGGTCATGTTGCGGCGCAACTGATCCGCACGCTCGAGTTCTGACGCCATCGCATTGAAGGAAGCAGCCAGGTCTCCCAGCTCGCCCGGACAACGATGCTCGACGCGCACGCCAAGATCTCCTCCCGCAATCTTCATCGTCGCATCCACAAAGTCCTGCAGCGGACGTGTGATGCGGCGTGACAGTGTGGCCCCGACCAACAGACCGACCACGATAACCAGTGCTTCGATAGCGAAGAATCGTTTCAATGCCGCCCAGAGGAAATCATAGCGTCGGGCCCCTGTGGGCAATGGTCCCACAGTATGTACAGGGAGAGCTGATGTCTCAGAGGAGAGCAACCAGGGCCTCCAAAGGTAGCCAACCACCTTGCCGTCACTCTCGATAGGCACGGCCCTGCGAGTGTCCTGGATCGTCTCAATGACGTCCAGCTCTGGGCTTACTGGGAAGCTGCTGTACAGCAGTCTCCCATCGGCGTCGCTCACAGCCACCGCAGGAATCCACGAAGCATCCCAAGGTGCCCACGCATCGCCAGCTGGGTAGCTGGCGATCATATCGGCGACGCCGTTCCACCCACCTTGCTTTTCATAAAAGGCGCCAAGCCGCTCTGCCCAGAGTTGGGCATCGTCCGGTGTGTTGGCTTCAAACCCCTGCGCCACGATTCGGAACGTGTGCAGTCCCGACAAGTAGATACCCACGGCTATGATCGTCATCGTGACTGTAAACGCCAGTAGCATCTGCCAGAAGAGCTTGAAATGGCGACTCAGATCCGCTAGCCTCGGCATTAACGCGACTCCCAGTCGACGACCTGTGAACGGATCGCCAGCCGGTAGCCAACACCATAGACAGTCTGCACGTAGGTTGGCTTGCGAGGGTCAGGTTCGATCTTCTGGCGCAGGTTCTTGATATGTGAATCAATGGCGCGATCGTAGCCCTGATAAGCCACATCGTAGATGCCATCAACCAACTGCGCACGGCTGAACACTCGCCCCGGCTCCCGCATCATCGCCGCGAGCAGATCGAACTCCGTGGGCGTAAGCTCGACGGCGCGCCCATCCACGGTCACTACACGACCACGCAAATCCATTGATAGCTCTCCCACCTTGAGGGACGAGGTACCCGTGCTATGCCCTTCCACGCGGCGCAGGACGGCCTTGGCCCGCGCCACAACCTCGCGTGGGCTGAAGGGCTTGGTGATGTAGTCATCCGCACCCAACTCCAGACCGACCAGTCGGTCGACAAGCTCCACGCGAGCAGTAAGCATGATGATGGGTGTCTCCACCAGCACCGGATCACGGCGGATCTGCTGGCACACGTCGAGCCCATCCAGACCCCCCGGTAGCATGAGATCCAGCACAACAAGGTCAGGGTGCTCGCGACGTGTCAAGGATAGCGCCGTCTCTCCGTCGCGCGCTTCCAATACGCGGAAACCGGCCTGTTCCAGGTAATCTCGCACAACTTCGATGATGTGAGGTTCATCCTCAATCACCAGTATTGTTCGGGTAGGCATCGCTCCCTCACTCAACGCTGTTTGCTTCGCAGGTCGGATTCCATCATACCCGTACCATCACAGTTGCGCTAGTCCTTCAGAGTGGGCCGGCAACCCGTCACTGCAGTTCAGCTTCCGCAGTGACGGTATAGGAAGCATAGATGTCGGCTGGGACTCGCAGGCTGAACGACACCTCGGCGCCCGGCGCCAACTTCCCGGCCACGATTGTGGTTCCGACGCCCGTCACCGCGCCATGGCTGTCAAGTAACGCTGCAGAAACACGAACTGCGGTCACCGCAGAACCGGTTTGGTTCTTCACAAAGCCCGTCAGGTGCACGTAGCCCGCCACGTTGCCGGCCACGACCACGTCCCTCACCGTCAACACGATCGGGCTGCCCGTCCAGGCTTTCAGTGGACTCCCCCCGGGGTGCAGCCGGTACCCGGTGTAGTCGCGAGCATACGCCTCAGCTGTGAAGGCGCAGCTCTGCCCGGGCGCCAACGAATAGCATCCACAGGTCGCGTCGAACGGACCGAAGTGCCAATCGCTGCCATCATAGAATGTCGCCTCAAGACCGATGCCCTCGTACGTCACGGCGCCATCATTGCGAATCCAGCCGGTCACCCTATAGGTCTCTCCACCATCCACCAGCCGTACGCCGTCAACCCGCACGAGGAACGGCGGTGCAGGATCGACATCCTCTACACGGGCCAGGACGAGTGCCCCACCGATGGTCGCGGCAGCCGGCGCCTGACTCGCAGGTGCCGATGCAGCGTTGGCCGGGTGCACAGGACTGGCCCCATCCGCTGCGTCCGGCTCAGCAGGCTTGTCCGCGCCCGCCGAGGACTCGGCCTCGGCGGGCGACGATGTCGGTTCCGGGGTCGGGCTCGATGTCGGCACCGCCAGTGACATCGGTGTCCGCGTCGCATACGGCTCTCGATCTACGATCTCGCCCGGCTGAGACGCAGCTATGTCCGACGGACTGCTATTGGCAGCCACAGCCTCACTTCGGTCAATGGCGCCCACATCAGTATCATCCGTACTGACGACATTGACGGCCGCGCCTCGGGGCACGCATGACGTCACGAGCATCACCGCCGCTATGGCGGGCAGAATCACAAGATAGACTCTCTTTGTCTTCATCACTCACTCTCCAGACCATTGGTTCAGCCACCGGCGCCGAAGCCCGGTCATCCGCACGGCGCGTATCGCACAAGCGGCCGCAACCGGGTCACTCGTATCGCAAGGCCTCGATCGGGCTGAGTTTCGCAGCCTGATTGGCGGGGTAGATCCCGAAGAAAAGCCCGATCGCCACCGAAAACCCCACCGCCAGGGCGATGGAACTCAGTGTAACGACCGACGTGACCATCCCGGTCAGGTTGACCAACTGCCCCATACCGACACCTACCAGGATGCCAATGAAGCCGCCCAGCAAACTCAGGATGATTGCCTCCATCAGGAACTGGAAGAGAATATCCGAGCGCTGCGCGCCGATGGCCTTTCGCAGACCGATCTCGCGCGTACGTTCTGTGACGGAAACCAGCATAATATTCATAATACCGATACCACCCACGAGCAGTGATATGCCGGCAATGGCACCCAGGAATACCGTCAAGGTATCCGTCACAGCCGTTACCGTATCAAGCATCTCGGCCTGATTGATCACACTGAAATCATCATCATCAGTCAGATCAAGATCGTGGTCGGCCCGCAGAACCCCTTCAATCTGATCATTAACAGGGGCCACGGTCTCTTCCGACGTCGCCACCACGCTGATGCGATTCAGTGTTAGGGCGCCGAGCGTATTGCGCGCGTTGGCCAGTCGAGTCTGAGCGGTATCCAAGGGCACAAAAATGCTGTCATCCGTGCTGGCAAACATCGAACCACCTTCCTCCTCCAGCACGCCCACGATCTTCAGCGAGGTGGTCTGTCCGGAGGTGGCGCTGTTGAACTTGATCTTGAGTCCCACAGGATCGAAATCACCGAAGAGATCCGCCGCCACGTTGCTGCCAAGGACAGCGACCTTGTCCCCACCATCCTGCGCCGTGAAGAACTCACCGGACGCCACACCCAACTCGTATAGCGCCTGGTACTCCGCCGTGGTACCGACGGCAGAGACGCTGAAGTTGTTGTCTCCATAGATAATCTGCCCACTGACACTGTACTCGGGAACCACCAAGCTCGCGTCCGGTACATTCGCCGGGTCGGATAGCGCATCCAAATCATCCATGGTGATCGAGCCGGCACCACCACCACCACCATTGCCAACTCTGCCGGAGCTCGACGGTATCACGATCAAGATGTTAGTCCCAAGGCTGCTGATCTGTTCGGTGATCTCAGCCTGCACACCGGCTCCGATCGACATCAGCGCGATCACCGCAGCCACGCCGATGATGACGCCCAACATGGTCAAGGCTGAGCGCATCTTGTTGGCCAGCAACCCATCGAGCGCAACACGCACGCTTTCCCACAGATCACCCAGCTGCGTCAGCATCGTTCACTCCCCTTGTCTGGAGTCACAACTCCGACGTCCGACATCAACTGCGCGGGAATCCCCACCTTTGACTTTTGACTTTCGACTTCTGACCGCAGTCCATTGCGGTCCACCCGCTCTATCCTCCCGTCAAACAACCGGATGACTCTCTCCGCGTCCGCACTGATTGCCTCATCGTGCGTCACCATCACCACCGTAATGCCGCGTCCCTCGTGGAGACGATGGAAGACCTCCATCACCTCGATACCCGACTTCGAGTCAAGATTTCCTGTCGGCTCATCCGCCATCAGAATGCTCGGATTGGTCACGAGCGCACGTGCAATCGCCACCCGCTGCCGCTCCCCGCCTGAAAGCTCAGACGGTCGGTGGTTGATCCTATCGGCCATCCCCACCACCTCAAGAGCCTCCTCGGCGCGTTCCCTCCGCTCTGCCCGCGGCACCCGGGAGCCATCACGGCTGTACTGCATCGGCAGCATCACCTGCTTGATCGCCGACGTGCGCGCCAGAAGGTTGTAGGCCTGGAACACAAAGCCGATCTTATGATTGCGTACGGCAGCCAGCTGGCTCTCCACCATCTGACTCACATCCACACCATCCAGGATGTAGCTTCCAGAGGTGGGTATATCCAGACACCCAATGATGTGCATCATCGTGGATTTGCCGGAACCTGACGGGCCCATGATCGCCACCCACTCTCCTTGGTCAATGTCGAGGGAAACGCCGTTGAGCGCGTGGACCTCCACCTCGCCCATTTGGTAGACCTTGGTCAGGTCTCTGATCTCTATCAGGCTCATCTAGGGCCTCCCTCCACCCATCATCCCGAACGGACCTTGCGGCGCATTGTCCGGTGTTGCAGGAGCAGAGGCGACCAACACCACATCACCTTCCTCAAGACCACTCACTACCTCAATTCGCGTACCCGCCATCACACCCAACTCAATCTGCGTCTGTGCGAAGCTGCCATTCAACGACCGGCGGCCAACAAAGGAGTCGCCGTTGACGCTCTGCACGGCTTTGAGCGGGATGGTCAGCGCGCCTTGGGCGCTCGTGGTAACAACCTCAACATCCGCCGTCATCCCGACGCGGACGGGAATCGCCGTAGGATCCAGCACGATCGTCACTACATACAGAACCACGCCGGACTGACTCTGGGCAGTGGGTTCGATATGATCAACCACACCGCTCAGTTCCACATCATCAAACGCATCCAGCGCCACCATTGCCGGCTGGCCGACAGCCACCTGCACGATGCCCGATTCGTCCAGACCTATCTCGACCTCCAATGTCTCAAGGTCAGCCAGCACGACACCGGTCTGTCCGTTGTTCACCATCTGGCCAAGCTGCAGATCCATCTCCGCGACTGTGCCGCTCACCGGAGCGGTCAACTCGGTCTCCGCCAGATCGCTCTGCGCAGACATCAATGAGAGCTTTCCTTGCTCCAATGAGACCTGCGCCTGCTCAACCTGCAACCGTGCGGACTCGATATCGTTCTCGTCAGGCGGCTCGGTCTCATTCTCAAGACTAATCTGAGCGCTGACGACCTGGCTCCAGGCACTTGTCACGCCGCTGTCGCTGACTCCAGCAACAGCGAGATTGTACGCAGCCTGAGCGACGGAGAGGTTGTCCTGCGCCGCGATCAAAGCATCCGCGGCGCCTTCGCGCTCCGCCTCCAGTTGAGCCGAGCGCCGCTTGTCGCCCAGCTCCCAGTCGCGGCCTGGATCATAGGCAGAGTCGTAGGCCTCCTGCGCGTCCTCAAGACTTCGTTGTGCCTGTGCCAGGTTCACCTCAGAGGAGGTAATTTGATCCCCGGCCAGGGAGCTATTCATCCGAGCCTTTTCATACGCCATCTGAGCCGCAGTCAGGT
>JAGHDT010000612.1 GCA_021159805.1 Anaerolineae bacterium | reverse complement strand
CGCCCCGGGTGCCTGTGAGACGGGCGGCGTTTATACCTACGTTCCTGACCCTGACACGGACCGGGCCGGGCACGACGCTGCGATGCCTTGGGCGTTCTTGACAGGAGATGCGCTGACCTCGGAGTATGCTGCGGATCAGTTTGCACGGGTGGTACACTATCCGTCTCGTTGGGACACACCAAGTTTCCGTACGTATGTGTGGGCCCAGCTTGGCCTGCCCTGTATCACCTTTGAGACCCCCTACGCAATGGCCGGCACGCGGGTGTTGACCCAAGCTGACTATCGTGAGATTGGCCGCCGGATTGGACAGGGGATCGTGGCTGGGATTGAGTAAGATCAGATAGGATTGGGCTTATGGATAATGGACACCTCCCACTGTTGGCAGTGACACTGGGCGATCCTGCGGGCATTGGTCCGGAGGTTGTGGTGAAGGCCTTGGCGCACGAGGAGCTTCACGCGCGGTGCCGGCCTTTGGTACTGGGTGACCGGCGCATTCTCGATCGGGCGGGGGCGTGGCCGGGTATGCCGGCGCTGGCTATCGAGGTAGTTGATGACGTTAGTGAGGCGGATTTCGGTCCCGGACGGCTGACGCTGCTTGATCTGCACAACGCGGATCCTGATGAGTGTCCCGTCGGCAAAGTCAGCACGCCGGCCGGGCGCGCGGCGGTGGCCTACGTTCAGCAGGCCTGTGACCTGTGCATGGACGGGACGGCTGCGGCGATGGTCACAGCGCCGCTCAACAAGGATGCGATGAATCAGGCCGGGTTTGCCTACGCTGGGCATACGGAGCTGTTGATGGAGCGCACAGGCGCGCAGAAGGTCACTATGCTTCTGACCGCGCCGAGCTTACGCGTGGTGCACGTCAGCGCCCACGTTGCGCTGGCGGAGGCAGTGCGTCGTGTGACCCGGGACCGTGTCTCGGCGGTGATTGACCTGGCGTACCAGGGCTGCCGGGCGCTGGGTGTTGATAGGCCACGGATCGGGATAGCCGGGCTGAATCCCCACGCCGGCGAGCACGGGCTCTTTGGAGATGAGGAGGCCCGCGAGATTATGCCCGCGGTGGTTGCTGCGCGAGCCAGGGGGCTGGACGTCTCCGATCCACGGCCGCCGGATACCGTCTTTCTGCGGGCGACCCAGGGGGCCTATGACATTGTGGTCGCGATGTACCACGATCAAGGTCATATCCCGATGAAGCTGCTGGCCTTCGATCAGGGTGTGAATGTCAGCCTGGGTCTGCCGATCATCCGCACCTCCGTTGATCACGGCACGGCCTTCGATATCGCCGGGACCGGTAAGGCCCGGGAGACCAGTTTGCTGGCGGCCATCGATGTGGCGCTTCAGATGGTAGCGGCGCGGGATCGCGCAGCTTCGTGAGTCAACCTGACGCCCACGTGCAGGTGGCCGGGACGCCGCGCGTGATTCTGATCGCCGATGACCTCACAGGGGCGGCGGATAGCGGCGTGACCTTTGTCAAGTACGGAGCCCGCGTGGTTGTGAGCTGGGCCGGGGCTGTCGGCATCAAGGCCGTCAGCGGCCCGGCCGTCGACAGCCTTGATGCCGACGTTGTCGCTTACTCCACAGAGAGCCGCCACTGCGCCGAGGCTGAGGCGGTCCGGCGTGTTGCAGAGATCGTGGCGGACTTATCCTCTATGGGACGAGCTCGCGACCCTGTCTGGATCTACAAGAAGATCGATTCGACCCTGCGCGGACATCCTGGGCCGGAGCTGGCTGCGGTGATGGCTGCATTGGCAGGCGACATCCTGGCTAGTGACGGCACAGGGAGTGGTCGCGGCGCGAGGCTTTCTGCGGGCGCGCCGCGAGCCCAAGGTGGAGCTGTCTCCCGTGCATTGGTGGCGCCCGCGCTGCCTGCCCAGGGTCGCGTCACGCGCAGCGGTGTTCACTACGTACACGATGTCCCGCTGGCCGAGACTGTTTTTGGCTCCGAGGCCGGGATCTCGGATGTCAGGGCTTTGATCGCCCCCGCATTCCCCGAAGGCACCGTGAAGCATCTGTCGCTGGCGACACTGCGGCAAGGAGTCGATGCCGCGGCCTTGATACTGATGGGGCCGCCGCCGCGGTCGCCGTGCGTCGTGGCGGCTGATGCGGAGACAGAGGAGGACCTGGGGGCGTTGGTAGAGTTGGCGCTGGTGACAGGCACACGGCTACTGTGTGGCTCTGCGGGGCTGGCTGAAGCCCTGGCCGCAAGGTTGGCCGGGATGGGTGTCTGGGCACCGCAGCCTGCGGTGGCGCAGGTTCAGCCCCTAGGGAAGGGCGTGCTGGTCGTCGCGGGGAGCTTACACCCGCAGTCACTGCGCCAGATTGAAGTGTTGGCTGCTGATGGCGTCCCTGTCGTACGTCCTGCTGTGGCATGGTTTGAGGATACGGCGATGGGATCGGATGCTGTCCTGGCCGAGCTGGCCGCAGCACTCAATGGCGGCGCTGCGGTGCTGACGACGGCAGGGCTGCCGCCGCTGTCGGTGCCGGGTATGCAGTTGGTCTCCCGGCTGGCAGAAGCTGTCGCGGGACTCTTGGTTGCGCACGATCTCGCCGGACTCGTCTTGACCGGCGGGGATGCTGCCATCGCCGTGGGTCGGGCGCTGGGAGCCACGGCGATACGTCTGCGTGGCGAGGTCGAGCGCGGCGTCCCTTGGGGATGCCTGGTCGGCGGCGGGTGGGAGGGTCTGCCGGTGGTGACGAAGGCCGGCGGGTTCGGCAACGAACATACATTGCTTTCGGCTGTTGAGTTTCTTGGCGCAGCTGGCAAAGGACAAGCCATATGATCAAGTGTTTCACAGTGAGTCGCGATGATACCGTTTACGAAGCTTTTCCCGATGTTGCGCTGACAACAGCGGGGACGTTGGTCTGCGTGTTCGCTGAGTGCACGCATCACGCCGATCGCTCCTACACGCGGGTGATGGTGACGACGTCCGTGGATCGTGGTCGTACGTGGTCGGCCAAGCGCCCGGTGACGGAGGCCACGCACGGGATCGCCTTCTACAACTGCCCGCGGATAAGCCACCTGCAGGATGGGCGTCTGGTGGTGGTCGTGGACAAGATCCTCACTGAGGCTCGGAGTAAGGATCCGGACTCTTGCCACACGCTGCTCACCTTCAGCTCAGACGAGGGCGAGACGTGGTCGGATCTTGTGATGACGCCGGCGCGAGGGATTGTGCCGGACAGGCTTCTGGAACTCTCCACGGGGCGATGGATTGTCGCCTGTCATTATGATGACACCGACTTCGGTAATCTGGTTCAGCGGCTTTGGTATTCGGATGACCAGGGCGTGACGTGGAGCCCCCCGGTGGTTGTGGGGCGTCAACGCGGCCTCAACTTATGCGAGGTGTCCATTCTTGAGGTCGAGAGGCCAAGGTCGGCAAGCCTACCAAGGCTGGTTGCCTTCCATCGCGAGAACTCCGGTCAGGGCTGGGACTGCTACAAGACGATCTCGCACGACAACGGCGAATCGTGGTCCGAACCGGTGGCTTTCCCGCTGCCGGGCTGCCACCGGCCGGTCGCAGGTTGGCTACAGAGTGGCCATGTGCTGATCACACACCGATTTATGCAGGGCGGTAAGGGCTGGACCGGGTGGTGGACGCAGAATCTCTTTGCCGGGTTGACCGATCGAGCGTCCGTCTTGGCCACAGTGCGGTCTGAGGCTCATACCCGCATCCTGCCCGTCGATTTCGACCGGTCGACCGAGAGTGACACGGGGTATTCGGGCTGGGTGCAGTTCGAAGATGGCGAGATCTACGTCGTCAACTATATTATGGACGATGCGCCCAAGGCGCAGATTCGTGGTTACGCATTGAGGATGGATGATTTCATCCTGGACTAGGATTGCGCGACGTTATCTTGAGTGCACGGAGATACTAGATGCAGATTCTTGGACGCACACAACCGTTGGCCAAGTACCCGGTGCTGCGAGCTCTGGAGGTCATCAAGGCCCTGGGCTTTGATGGGGTAGAGATCTGCCTTGAGAACGGGGATATGGCGCCGGGCACGCTGACGCCTGAGATCATCGTGGCGGTCCGGAAGCAGGTGGCCGAGCTTGGACTGAAGCCTTTCTCGATCAGCTACCACGTGGACTATCTCTACAGCGACGCCGACTTCGAGCTGTCCAAGACGGTGATTCAGATGACGCCGAAGTTTGGCACGAACCTCTTTGTCTTTTCCGGCCCTGCCAAACGCACGGGTGACGCTGCTGAGTTCGCTCGGATGGTCGAGCGAACTCGCGAGTTGGCCGAGATGGCCGAACGCAGTAGTGTGATTATGGCTGAGGAGTTCGAACCGAATTTCGTCGTGGGGACGACTGCACAGTTGCTGCAGCTCTTCTCCGAGGTCAGTTCGCCCGCGTTAGCTGCGAATATGGATCTCGGGCACGTCTTCCTATGCGATCCCGATCCTGTTGCCGCGATCCTTGACGTTGGGGACCGGATCGTACATTGTCACATCGAGGGCATGGCGGCAGGTGTGCACGATCATCTGCTTCCCCAGGAAGGCGACATGGACCTGAAGGCCTATCTGGAGGCGCTGAATAGCGCCGGCTACGATGGCCCACTCTCGTTGGATCTGTACAAGCACGACTATGAGGTCGTGGCGCCTGACGCGATAGCGTATATCCGCGGGCTGTTGGCGGAGATTGATTAGGAAGGGATAGGTCAATTGGGCGGACAGTGTTTGCTGTTTCCCTTGGTACCGTATCCCCTTATCCCATTTACCTGAGAGGAGATAACAGATGCGTGGTACAGCGAAGTGCTATGACGAGTTGCGAGCTTATTGTGAGACGGTGTCGATTGTGGACTGTCATGACCACTCCACAACGTGTGGGCCGGCTTACGAAGATCCCATTCAGGTGGTGATCAACGGGTATTTCCACAGCGATATTCACAGCGCGTCCTCCGATGCCGACATTGCGGCGTTGCAGGATAACAAGCGCTCAGTTGAGGATCGCTGGCCGATCCTGGAACGAGCGTGGCAGCGGAGCTGCTACACCGGCTACGCTGAGGTGACGCGCCGGGTGCTTAAGAAGTTCTATGGTGAGGAGAAGCTGACACTGGATGCGCTGAAGCGTATGCAGGACAAGCTCCTGGATCTGACGGATGCGGCTGCGTTCGAGGCTATTCTGGACGAGGCGAAGATCGTCGGGCGTGTGGGCGATATTTGGCCGGACATCAGCAAGATCCTGGATGGGACGTGGGAGATGACGCCGCGCGCCTACCTGGCGATCTCGTTGCCCTCGTACCACAGCATCCGCAGCTACGAAGAGGTCCAGCAGCGCGTCGCACCTCTGGGACGCCGCGTGACCTCGTTGGATGAGTACCTGGCGGCTTGCCGTGAGATCTTCGAGGGCCAGAAGACGTATGGTGCGGTGACGTTCAAGGATCAGTCCGCCTATACCCGCACGCTTGCATACGGCAACCCGACCCGGGCTGAGGCCGAGGCTGTCTTCAATTGGTTTATGGAAGATCCGCGGCGAGCAGCGTCCTATCCTGACGGTGTGAGACCGCTGGATGATTACCTTTTCCACGCTTTCATGCGTATGGCGCGGGATATGGATCTGCCGGTCCAGATCCACACAGGCCACATGGCCGGAATCCGCAACGAGATCGCCAAGACCAATGCGGTCGGCCTCACGCGGCTAATCGAGCTGCACCGGGACGTGCGCTTCGATCTGTTCCACGCCAACTGGCCCTATGGTGGCGAATTGCTCTTCCTGGGCAAGAACTACCCGAATGTGACCCTGGACTTCTGCTGGGCAAACATCATCGACCCTGTTTATTGCCAGAATCTCTTCAAGCAGGCGCTGAGCTCGGTGCCGCACGGCAAGATCCACGGGTATGGGTCTGATTTCGGAGGCTCCGTCGATCGCGCGTGGGCCCACGCCGACATCGCCCGTGACAACATCGCTATCGCGCTGTCCGACATGGTGGAGCTGGACTACCTGGGGCTGGAAGAAGCCAGAGAGGTCGCTTACGCCTGGCTGTTCGGCAACGCCAATGAGTTCTTCCGGTTGGGGCTTTAGGTTGGGAGGTTAGCGGGTGGCATATCGTTTTGAAGCGGACGGCTGGCAGCACTACGTGATGAGCTGGCATGATCCCCATCGCCAGTTGGAGTCCCCCGAGAAAGAGATCGCCATCGTGGATGATGCGCTGGATGCCTTGGTGTCGTGCGGGGTGTTGCCGCACAATCGCTACGACAAGGCCAAGTTTGAGGCCCACCGTGCAGCAGTGTGTGAGCGCTTTGACATTCCCTGGACCGCGATCACACCGCGGATGCAGCGGCTGCTTTACGGCATCAACGCCATCGCGCAGCCAGCCGTGATGGCGGCTGTGGGCGTCTTCTGCGGCAATACGTTCATCTCTAATGCCGGCACTGCGATCGGCCCTGGGACGTGCTACGAGGCAGAGCGTCTGGTCGGGCTTGAAATACGAACTGACGAGGCCGATCGGGCTCGGCGCAATGTAGCGACCTTGGACCACAATGGCGTTGACGTGCAGATCCTGGGCACAGATGGTGGCCCCTGGTTGCAAGCCTATGACGGCACGATTGACCTGCTCTATCTTGATGCCGACGGCCCGCGCGGTACTGGAAAGTCGATCTATTTGGATCTGTTGCTGGCGGGGCAGCACGTATTGCGCCCCGGAAGCCTGGTGCTAGCCCACAACTCGGTCAACTCCGCGCGCCAGTTGGCTGATTATCTGACCTACGTGCGCGACCCGGACCGGTTCACAAACAGCGTGAACGTCGTTGTTGACGATCAGGGTCTAGAGGTGACGCTAGTCTGAGGAGGTGGCTGTGAGCGATCCAATACGCGTGTTGGTGGTGGATGATAGTGAATTGGTCCGGCGGACCACAGTGCGCCTCCTGACGGCCCTGGACTACACCGTGGTCGGGGCCGCGGAGGACGGACGTCGGGCTGTCGCCATGGTACAGGAACTTCATCCGGATCTGGTTCTGATGGATGTGAGGATGCCCGAGCTCGACGGTATCGAGGCTGCTCGCGAGATCCAGCGGGTCTGCCCGACCCCGGTGATCCTCCTGACGATCTACGAATCACTGGATCTGTTTCGCGAGGCCCGTGATGCCGGCGTAGCCGCCTATTTGGCAAAGCCGGTGAAGGCGCGTGAACTGCAAAGGACTGTGATGATTGCGCTGGCACGGTTCGAGGATTGGATGGCGCTACGCCAAGCCAACCAGGCGCTGGAGGAGCGAAATGAGCAACTTCAGAAGGCGTTGAGCGAGGTCAAAACCCTCAAGGGTCTGCTGCCCGTCTGTGCCTGGTGCGGCCGCAAGATCGAGACCGAATCGGGTGACTGGGTCAGTCTGGAATCGTATATCGAAGATCACTCTGATGCTCAGTTTACCCATGGCATCTGCCCAGACTGTCTTGTCAAGCTGAGGCCGGATGGGTCACAGACCTGAGTCGCGTGCGTGAGCGAAGGTGATATCAACTTGGACAATAGCATCTTGTGCCGTCGAGCAGATAGTCGCGCCCGGCCAGTTGACGAACTCTGCAGGTTGCCGACAGTATTTTCGTCCTACATCATATGCGTGAACGACCTACCTACCTACCCACCTACCTACCTCGGGAATAAGGAGAATGGACCATGGCATCTTACGACGCAGAGTTCCTAGATATTGATCAGACGCTGGCGATGCGGGCCGACCGGATGCCGGCGTCATTTGAGCGGATTCGGGCCGAACTGTCATTCGCCAACCAACTCTGCGCGGCGTACCCCAATCAGGCAGAGGTGTGGCAGCCTTTGGTTCTGGAGGCAGGGCGTGTGATGGAGGACGGCCTGCGCAAGAGTCGGGTTGATGTGGCCTCGTTGACAGCAGCAGCCGAAGCCGTGCTCGCGCCGCTGGCCAAGGTGGCGAAGGACCACGCGCTGCTGTGCGTGGGACACGCTCATATTGACATGAACTGGCTCTGGTCCTGGCCGGAGACGGTCGCGCTCACCCACGATACCTTCAGGACGATGCTTGCCTTGATGGACGAGTTCCCGGGGTTTATTTTCTCACAGGATCAGGCCTCCGTGTATGCCGCGATCGAGAAGTACAGCCCCGCCATGTTCGAGCAGATTCGCCGGCGGGTGAAAGAAGGGCGCTGGGAGGTGACGGCCAGTCAGTGGGTTGAGGGCGACAAGAATATGGCCAGCGGTGAGAGTCTCAGCCGCCATTTGCTGTACGCGCGGGCCTATTTTGCGGAGAGGTTCGAGCTCAACCCCGAGGATGCGCCTATCGATTTTGAGCCGGATACGTTTGGGCATCCGGCGACGCTGCCCACGATCCTGGCGTGCGGTGGGGTACGCTTCTACTACCACTGCCGTGGCAGCCGTGGCCCCCATCTTTATTGGTGGGTTGGCCCCGACGGGTCGAAGCTGCTGGTGTTCAACGATATCCAATGGTATATGCACTTCAATGCCGACCACAGTGCCGTTGCTGTGGACGCCACGATCGCGGACCCCTTGATGGACTTCGCCAAGGCCACGGGGTTGCGTGCGATGCCGGTGCTCTACGGGGTCGGCGATCACGGCGGTGGTCCGACGCGCCGCGACTTGCGCAGGTTAATCGAGATGGATACGTGGCCTATCTATCCACGCGTGGAGTTCTCGACGTTGCGGCGATTCTTTGAAATGGCAGAGGCTGAGGCGGGGGATATCCCGGTTATCACGGGTGAGCGCAATGTGGTCTTTGCGGGCTGCTACACGTCACAAGCCTGGCAGAAAGAGGCGAACCGCCACGGCGAAAACCTGATGGTTGCGGCTGAGGCTGCTGCGACGCTGGGGGACCGCCTGGCGGATGTGCCCTATCCCGAGGCAACGTTGCGGGAGGGCTGGCACAATCTGCTCTTCGACCAGTTCCACGATATCCTGCCAGGCTCCGGCATCCGGGCGACACGGAACTATACCCTGGGGCACGCACAGGATACCCAGGCGGCTGCCGGGATGGCCCGCACGAACGCACTGCGTGGTCTGAGCCGGCGCGTCAACACCGAGCGCCTCCGCGCGGGCTTTTCCGGTGGCGGTGCGGTGCGTGCCTACAAGAACGAGACGGAGTCCGGCGTCACGATGGGGGCCGGTGTGGGCAATGCAACCGGCACGGGCGGTGAGTCGGCGTTCAGCGTCGCTCGCACTAGCGACCGTGCCTATCTGATCTTCAATCCGCTCGCGCACGCCCGCTCGGAGGTCGTGCGGGTGAAGCTCTGGAGCACTGAACTGGATCCCGCACATCTGGTGGCGACCAGTGAGGGGAGGCTTCCGCAGCCGGTCCAGGTGATGGGCTCGGGCACCTATGCAGGTCACGACTTCCTCGAAGTTGCCTTCCCGGCGGACGTCCCGGCGCTGGGCTATCGGGCCGTCTGTGTCTCCGACCGCCGCGTTGAGTTGGGGCTACCTCTGCCGGAGAAAGAGCGGCTCTGGGATGGTGTCGGTGGGGCTCTGCGTACGCGCCAGCTGCTGGAACCAGCTCTTGAGAATGATGAAATCGCGGTCCGTCTGGACGCAGCATCCGGCTCACTCACGAGCTTGGTGGACAAGCGCTCTGGCCGCGAGTACGTCAGTCCGGGCGAACATCTCGGCGTGCTGCAATACTGCCTGGAGGCCTACGAGGGGATGTCAGCGTGGGTGGTCGGGCAGTTCACCCAGCGCGATGACCTACTGAGTGGTGGTCACCTCACCAAGCTCCACGCTGGCCCATACGTGCAGACGCTGCGTTGGACGCGAAGCCTGGGCGATACGTCGCTGACGCTGGATATCTCGCTCTCCGCCGGCGTACCCAGGGTTGACTTCGAGCTACAGGTTGATTGGCGTGAGATCGGGAGCAAGGCCGGCGGTATTCCCCACCTCAAGGTTCGCTTCCCGCTGGATCTTGCTGATCCGCGGGCGCGATTCGAGATTCCCTTCGGCTCCATCCAGCGGGATCTCGCCAACGGCGAGGAGGTGCCCGCACAGCGTTGGGTCGATCTCTCGGAAGCGGATGGTACGGGGATGACGTTGGTGAACACGTCCAAGTACGGCTTCAACATCGAGGGTACCTCTCTGAATATGACCTTGCTGCGCGCCAGCATCGACCCCGATCCCCTGCCCGACCTGGGGCAGCACACGATCAGCTATGGTGTGATTCCGCACGGTACGGAGTGGGCCGAGGGTGAGATGACGCAGGCAGCTGAAGATGTGAACGTCCCGCTCGTGGTCACGAGTTGCGATTTCCACGAGGGCGATCTGCAGACGGTGGCGTCGTTTGTCTCAGTGTCGCCCAAGAATGTGCGTTTGGTTGCGCTCAAGATGGCGCAGGATGGGGATGGGTTTGTCATACGGTTGATCGAAGTTGAGGGTAAGGCAACGGAGGCCATCGTTGTGCTCGCGCCTGAGCTGGTTGCAGAGACGGCGACCGCCACGGCTGTGGATGCACTGGAGAGACCGACGGATGCCTGCGAGGCCGTGTTGGCGGGGCAGAAACTCACTGTGTCTGTGCCGGCGCACGGTATCAGCGCTGTGAGGGTGGTGGGGTAGACGTCATCCTGTTTCGTAAATCGCTCAATCTGCTGCACTGAAGCTTTTCACCCAATCTCGATCAAGGTTTGGGTCCCTCCGCGTGCGCTATGTGATGTCGTCAGGTGCGAGTTGCATTCGCGGGGATGCGGTCAGGGCAACCGGGATCCGATGCGGAGCGGGAAATCCTCTACAAGGGGGCCTCTACAATGCAGCTAAGCATACTCTCGAAAGCCCAGATTGGGCGGATTCACGATGCCTCTCTGTCGTTGTTGGCGGCGCCCGGGGTGCGGATTCCGCACGCCGACATGCGCCGCCGGTTCAGGGAAGCCGGCGCTGACGTGAACGACGATGCCGCTCTGGTTCAGATTCCGGAGCGCCTGGTTGTATGGGCCCTGGAGCAGGCAGGCAAGACCTTCACGCTCTACGGACGCGATCGTGCGAAGCAGGCGCGCTACGGCGTTGGGGAGCGCAACTACAACTCCATCGCCGGGGAGGCGTTCTGGGTGGAGGAGCCTGGCGGCTCGGAAGCCGATACCACGCAGCGGCGCTATGCGCGGCTGGCGGACGTCGTCACGGCGACGCGGTTGGCGGACGCGCTCCCGCACATCAATCTCGTGGGGGCGATGGCGGATCCGGCGGACGTGCCGCCTCCCTACCGTTGTGTCGCGGTCGCCGTGGAGCAGCTCAAGACCACCACCAAGCCCATACAGTTCTGGTGGCACGACCGTGCCTCCGCGCACTACGTGGTCGAGGTGTTGACCGCGGTTGCCGGCAGCGAGGAGGCCGCTGCGCAGTTCCCGCTGACGTATCCTTTCCTGGAGCCCATCAGCCCGCTTAAGTTCCCCTACGATGGGATCGATCTGTTGTATGAGACGGCGCGGCTTAACCTGCCGGTGCCGATCGGGCCGATGGCCCAGGTCGGGGCCACGGCCCCGGGCACCCTTGCGGGCACGCTGGCGCAGGAGAACGCCGAGATCCTGGCGGGCATCTGTATCACGCAGTTGATCAGGCCGGGAGTGCCGGTATGCTACGGCGGCATTCCGCACGCCTTCGATATGCGCACGACCCAGCTGATCTTCGCCGGGCCGGAGCAGGCGCTGATGGCGGTCGCGATGACCGAGATCGGCAAGCACTATGGGCTGCCGGTCTATATCAACGTTGGCCTCACCGACAGCAAGTTGCCCGATGCTCAGGCTGGGTTGGAGGCCGGGATGACTTTGCTCTGCGGTGTTCTGGCCGGTGCCGATATCTTCGGCCACCTCGGCATCGCCGGCGTGGACCAAGGCACTTCGCTCTCGATGCTGGTGATGCAGCACGAGATCGTCGGCTACATCGAGCGCATCATGCAGGGATTTGAGATCACGGACGAGACGTTGGGCCTGGACGTGGTACGTGAGGTCGGGCACGACGGCACGTTCCTGGATTCGATGCACACTTTCCACCACTTCCGCCAAGAACTGTGGTTCCCGCAGTTGCTCGATCGCCACTACTGGGCCAACTGGATGGAAGAGGGCGCAACCTCGATGCACGAGCGGTGTGGCGAGATGGTGGCCCGCCTCCTCAGGGAGCACGTCCCGCTGCCGCTGGCACCAGAAGTGCAACGGGAGCTGGGCTTGATTTTGGATGCGGCACGGCGGCATTTGGGGTAGGGGATATGGGACAGGAGATAAGGTAACAAGGGGCCCAGTGACCTGCATCTTCCCCCAGTACCCTATCCCTTGTTCCTCAGTGCCCTCCATCAATCAATGAGGTTTCATGGCAACCAACGCAACGCTTTCCTCTGGTAGTGCCAAGCGGCAGACGGTCACGCGCAATACGCTGGCGTTGATCGGCGATTTCTTTTTCTTTTCCATCGGCTTCGCCTTTTTCGATCCGCTTGTGGTCGTGCCGGCGTCTGTCAACGAGTTCACGGGCTCTGAATTGCTGATTGGTGCGTTGGCTGCTCTGCGTGTCCTGGTGGTCACGGTGCCACAGATCTGGTCCGCGAGTATGCTGGAGGCGCAGCCACGGATGAAGCCGCTGCTGATGTGGTCGAGCTTCGGGGGACGCCTGTTGATCATCGTGTTGGCGGGTGCGGTGCTCCTGTGGGTTGAGACTCAGACGTGGCTGGTCATTCTGATCCTGGCGCTCACGGTGATGGTCTTCTACACGTCCGAGGGTCTGAATGGCGTCTCCTGGCCCGCACTGGTCGGGAAGGTCATCCCCGAGGGTTCTCGAGGCCGTTTCTTTGGGATCGGCCAGTTCCTGTCCAGCATAGGAGCGGCGGCTGCCGGGTACTTCGTGAATCGTGTGCTCGCGCTGGAGGAGATCGCGCGGGCGGATCGTTGGGCTTTGCTCTTTCTCTGTGGCTTTGTAGCGCTGATGCTCTCGGTCGTCAGCATGCTCTTCATCCGCGAAAAACCTGTCGCGCGGGAATCCGACAAAGTTGATGTGCGCAGGAGCCTCAGGAAGATGTGGCAATACCTGCGCGAGGACCGCTGGCTGCGCCGTGTGATCATCGCGCAGCTGACGATGTCGACAGCATCTGCCGTCTTTGTCTTTCTTGTCGTCCGGGTGCGCCAGGTGGTGCCCGAGGCCGGCGATGTGATCGGTACGTTCGTGGTGCTGCAGAGCGTGGGAAGTGCGGTCGCGGCGCTGGTGGGTGGGCTGCTGGTTGACAAGGTCGGGAGTTGGGCTGCGATCCGCGCCGCGTCCTTTGCGCATATCCTGGTTCTGTTGGCTGCGACGGTGGCCGGGCTTGGCGCCGGCTCCCTGCCACTCTACTTCCTGGCCTTCTTCTTTATGGGATTTGCCGTGGGTGCCTCGTGGTGGAGTTTCACTGCGTTTATGCTGGATTTTGCGTCTGAGGAGCGGAGGCCGATCTACCTGGCCGCCGGCGGTATCCTGGCCAGCGTGACGGTGGTGAGTCCGTTGATCGCCGGCGCGCTGTTTGAATCGTTGCTGCCGGAGGTTGTCTTTGGAGGAGCCGGTGTCCTGGCCATTGTGGGCACTGTGTTGGTGTGGAAGCTAAGACAGGCTGTGACTTCTGCTGAT
>JAGHDT010000054.1 GCA_021159805.1 Anaerolineae bacterium | reverse complement strand
GTCCAGTACCTTGAGGATGGCGTCGGCCAGGCCACCGGCATCGCCGATCGGGGCGATCTCGCCCATCCCCGTCTGCAGCACGGGCTGCCGCACGCCGGGGAGGTCGCTGGCGACGCTGGGGACGCCGTTGAGCATCGCCTCAACCTGGACCAGGCCGAAGGACTCGGTGGAGTTGAGGCTGGGCACGGTGATCACGTCGAGGGTCGGGTAGAAGGCCGCCATCTGCACGGGATCCAGCACGCCCAGGAAGCGCCACTGGTCTTGTTCCTCCAGTAGCTTGATGCGGAAACCCAGGCGCTTGGCATAGGCCTCTTCGGCGAGGACGTTCCTGTATTGGCCGGCGAAGAGGACGCGGGTGTTGGGGTAGCGTTCCAGGATCTTGGGCATTGCCTGTAGCAGGACTTCGACGCCCTTCTCGGCGGCCAATCGTGCCGCCATCCCGATCACGGGATGCCTGTTGTCTGGGTTGTGCATCCGCTGGAAGGCGACGACCCCCGACTTGGTGGACCTGGGCATCTCGATCGGTGGCGGGATCACGTGGCGCTTGTCTGCGAGCCTTTGCAGGAAGGGTGAGTGCTCGGCGAAGTCCTGGGTGTAGGCCACGACGCCGTGGCTGAATAGGCCGGCCAGGTGGTTCATCGTGAGCACGACCCTGTTGACGATGCTGTTCAATGCTCCCGGCGGCAACTGAAGGTCGCAATGGTAGGTGAGCAAGGTTGGCTTATGGAGGAGTCGCCCGCGCAGCGCCACGCCCGCGGCGTCGAACTGCGGCAGGTGCAGGCTCAGCACGTCGGCCCAGCGCACGTACTTCCAGGCCAGCAAACCGAAGGACGGCATGATGACGCCCTTGCTGACCCGGAAGAGCACGGGGACGCGCACCACGCGCACGCCGTCGATCTCCTCCTCATAGGGGAGCCGGCGGTTGTAGCGGGAGGTCAACACGGTGACGTTGTGTCCTCGCGCCGCGAGACCTTTGGCGAGGCGCTCTGCGTAGATCGTCAGTCCGCTGGTATGAGGGCGGTAGTACGTGAGGACTATCAGGACCTTCATCGATAGGTCCTCAGCAGGCCGAGATTCTCAGCCACCCAGGCGTAGAGCTTGCCGATCCCGACCTCAACGTTCACCTGCGGATGCCAGCCCAGTTCCCGTTGGGCTTTGCGGATGTCGGCGATGAAGATGCGCTGGTCGCCGGGCCTCCAATCTCCCCGTCCCACAGGGATGCTGTGGCCGATAAGTCTCTCCAGCATCGGGCCGAATTCCTGCCAGATGGCCAGCTGGTTTTCGGGCCCCCCGCCCAGATTGTAGATCTGGCCGGAGCTACGGCTCCGATTGGCAACTGCGGCGTCGTAGGCGTCGAGGAGATCCTCCACGTAGAGCACGTCGCGCACCTGCTTGCCGTCCCCATAGATGGTGATGGGATCGCCGCGGAGGGCCGCGATGATAAACCATGCCACCCAGCCCTGATCCTCCACGCCGAATTGGCGCGGTCCGTAGATGCAGCTCTGCCGGAAGACGACAGTGCGCAATCCATAGATCCGCGCGTAGTCCCGGACGTATTGGTCTCCGGCGCCCTTGGAGCATCCGTAAGGCGAGTGAAAGTCGAGGGGATAGCTCTCGGGGATACCATAGGGATAGTCCCGATAGGCATAGCGGGTTGCTTCCTCCTCGATGATTAGCCCCTCCATGTTGCCATAGACCTTGTTGGTTGAGGCGTAGAGGACCATCGGCCGACCGGGAGAGAGCCGAGCGGCCTCAAGCACATTGAACGTGCCCATGATGTTGATCTCAATGTCCTCACGCGGCTGCTCTACCGAGGTCGTGACGGCAACTTGGGCGGCCAGGTGGATGATGGCGTCTACATCGACCGCCATCGCGGTGAGGAGACCCGCGTTCCGGACATCCCCGCGCACGAATCGGAATGCGTCTGTGCCGAACTCCTTCTGCAGCCAGTCAAGGTTGGCCTCGGCGCCGCGCCGGGAGAGGTTATCGAACACGGTTACGGTTTCCCCGCGCTTGAGGAGGCGGTGGACATAGTTCGAGCCGATGAAGCCCGCGCCACCGGTAACTAGGGTGTGCATTCAGCGTACCTCCGAAGTGGGTTTCATGCCACATGTCACAAACCGGGTTGCATATCGCAACCCGGCAATGGGTTCAAGATCAGGCGCTCACTCTTCTATGGCCTGTCCCCGGCTGATCAGGCTGCGTGGGGACATTCCCCACGTGAGGAGCGCCAAGACTCCCAGGCCGATACCTGTCAGATAGGGTAGGGTGTGCACGAGGACAGCGTAGGCGAAGCCCAGGTCCCGCGCGATGCTGAAGCCCCAAAAGAGCGCTTCTCGCACCGCAAAGTGGAACGAGCCGATGCCGCCGGTTGCCGGAAAGATCATCCCAAGGGCGCTGGCCCACAGGGCGACCAGGCTTTTGAGCGGCGATGGTCCGGGGATGAAGTCCCGGCACGCCCACATAGTGGCGCCGAAATACATGGCCGAGACCAGCCACAGTGCGATGGACCATGCCCCGATGGCCAGGCCATCTTTCGCCGAGCGCAGGACGCTGAGTCCTTCAACAATGCTCTGAACGGGCTTTAGCCAGCGGTCGACGTTGGGGACGTGCAACGCCTCCAGGAGGCGGCGCGCAAGTTGCTCCGTTGTGGCAGGGAAGACCGCGATAAGCACGAAGACCAACAGAATGCCGAAAGCCAGAATGCCGCTCAGGGTCAATACCAGGCTGAAGGATACGTATTCATTCAGCTGCCCCTTGGCCAGGTAGACCTGCAAGCCCGGCACGAATGGGACCGTTGCCAGCATCATCATCACGATCAGCAGCATATCGAGCACTCGCTCGACGACAACGGTGGACAGCGCTGCGATGGCCGAGATGGAGCCACGCAAACTTGCCCCGACGGCCCGGGCTGGGTCGCCGGCGCGCAAAGGCAGAACGCCGCTGATGAGGTATCCGATCCCGATGAGTCCTAAGGTGTCGCGCAGGGAGACCGTGCGTCCGAGGAGGATGCGCCACCTAGCGGCGCGTATCACCAATGTCGCCAGGATAAGCACGAAGGTCACGCCTATCCAGAGCCAGTCCACCCTCGCGAGCGCCGATCCTACATCTCTGAAGTTGATGCCTCGCAGCGCAATCGCGAGGGCCACGGCGCTGAAGATCAGGGTCAAGACTACCTGGAAAACTCGTTTCTTCACGGCCCTATTATACCATGGCCCCTTGTATTGTCTTGACTCCGAAAGTGGATAGACTACGTTTACCCTGGCTGTGCGCGGCTCAGCTGCGCACAGCCAGGATTGTGCGCACTTGGTTCATCGCAAAAGGGGACTCTATGCTTCTGGCAATCGACATCGGCAACACCAACGTGGTATTCGGCGTCCACGACGGCGACACCTGGCTTCACTATTGGCGCGTGCGGACGGTGCGTGAGAAAATGCCGGATGAGTATGGTGTGCTTCTGCGGGCGCTTCTGGGCGAGATCAGTTTGACGATGGCGGCCCTAGATCGCGTGGTTCTGGCCAGCGTGGTTCCTCCGCTGACCGGCCGGATGGAGGAGATGCTTGCTGAGCAGGCGCAGGTCAATCCGTTGGTGATCAACCACACGGTGAACACGGGGCTAACCTTCGCCGTTGACAATCCGGGAGAGGTCGGGGCAGATCTTATCGCCAATGCCGTTGCGGCCTTCACGCGGGTACAGGGCGCGTGTGTGGTGGTGGATTTCGGGACGGCGACCACCTTTACTGCGGTCACCCGGGATGCGACCTTCTTGGGCGTGGCGATTTCGCCCGGGCTGAACCTGGCGGCGTCTGCACTGGCCGGCGGGACGGCCCAGCTGCCTCAGATTCGGTTGTCCGCGCCGGCGAGTGCGATCGGTACCAACACGATCCACGCGATCCAGTCGGGTGTGTTATTGGGATACGTGGGCCTGGTCGAGGGTATGATCGACCGATTCCGTGGCGAGATCGCCGGCGATGTGCAGGTCATCGCTACCGGTGGGCTCTCAAGTGTCATCGCGCATCTGACGGACCGCTTCTCAGCGGTCGATCCCTGGCTGACGCTGGATGGCATTCGCCTTATCGGGGAGCGCAGCCTGCCGTAAGCTCAGGGAAGGTCCCAGGAGCCGGAAGCTTCCAGGCCTGCAGCCCCCGTGCCCTGCTTCTTAACTGCATAGTGTACGTGAGCGAACATGAGGCGTATGTATCGTAATCGTGCTCTGGCGTGGGTCTGGCTACCTTTGCTGCTCACGGTTTCCGTCCGCGTCGCGTGGCTGTCAGCCTTTCCCACAGAGCCGATTGCGCCGGTGGATGCTGAGGGGTTTCATCTTCTTGCCATCAATATGCTGGACGGCAAGGGATTTGCCATCGGCTGGGACCCGCCCCTCTGTCCCACTGCCGTGCGTACCCCTCTCTATCCCTGGTTTGTAGCCGGGGTCTACAGCCTGCTGGGCCGCGATCCGCAGCGTGTGGTCTTGGTGCAGATCCTGCTGGAGGTGCTGACCACCGCTGGTGCAATGGCTCTGACCTCTGAGCTGGCCACGGCCACGGGGCGCTCGACGAAAGCCACACGTGTCCGGCCCGCGATGTTCCTCGCAGGCGTGCTCTATGCTATCAATGGCACGACACAGCGATTCACCGGATACTTATTCTCTGAGGCCTTGCTGCTGCCGCTAATGCCGCTGGCGCTGATCCTGACGCTACGTTCGTTGCGGTGCCCGCCGTGGCGGCCTGTTCTGGGGAGGACTTTGCTTCGGGAGCAAAGTCCAGATGGAGATCAGCGCAATCTGAAGGCTAGAAGCGGTTTTGGTCAGTGGACTTCGGTCTTGTTGACCGTCGTCAGGGACAAGACTGCCAAGGTGTGTGTCAGAATGGGAAGAGGGCTCAGTGTCCGTCCAGCGATGGGCCGTTCTCAGGCATTCGCCTCCATGCTGACAACCACACCGTCTGCTGCAATCTGGGGCCTGATCTTGCTGATCAAGCCCAACGGGCAATACTTGGTGCTCGCGGTAGGGGTGCTGCTCACGGTGCGGCTGTACGTAGTGCGGCGATCCCTGCAGGGTCGATGGCTGTGTACAGCGGGGGCCTTCTGGGCTGTCTTGATGCTTGTGTTGCTTCCGTGGCTGGTGCGCAATCGCTTGCTTCTGGGGCGGTGGACGCTCTCCACGGCCTTCGACGAGAACGTGGCGCGGGTAGGCGCGGTGGCGACGCAGGCGGCGCTGCAGTCCATCGAGGTGAAGCCCTGGTCCGAGACCTGGGAGTATCTCTACCGGACACTTGAGCTTCAGGCTGTTCCGGAATTGGCCGGCGTGCCCGCAAAGGAGTTGGCGCCGTGTGCGCTGCAGATGGCGTGGCAGCGCCGGATCGCGGATGCGGCGCTGCCACTGGTTGCGGCAAATGCGGGAGCTTACCTTCGCGTTCACCTTGAGGGTGTGCTGCGCAGCCTGCTCGATCCAGGACACCGGTTCTGGTACCGTGTCATCACGGGCCAGGATTGGGTGTCGACAGGCGTGGTACCCGATATCTGGCAGCGGATGGCCTGGTCCCTCAAACAATGGGCTGTGGGGGATGCCCTGGAGGCCTTGTGGCTGGAGCGTGTGTGGCGGATTCCTCCGCTGGCCGGCGTCCTATGGTGGGGGCTGGTAGCTGGTCGTGTGGCTGTCGGCCAGCTGGCGGTTCGCAGCGTCTGGCGCCTGTGGAGCGCGGCACGGATCGCGCGCGATCCGTGGGCTGCGCTGCTGTTGGCCGGCACGGTCGGCTATCACATCCTGTTGCCGGGCCCTATTGCCTATGATCGCTTCTACGCCCCTGTGGTGCCGGTGGTAGTGGCATTGATCGCATGTGGGGCAGCCGGTAGGTATCCGGAGCCGCAGTCGGGAGAAACCACGGATCATGCGAATGGGAGCGCTGTCGAATTGGTGGATCTCTGAGGCAGATGCGTAGGCCGTGTGCTCACGTTGACTTCGCAATGTGGTGGGTATAATATGCTCAATGAGCAAGTGCTGCCTCTGCTCAACATCACCGGTTGGGGAGGACACTATGATTGAGGTCACACTGGAGACAATACAGGTCAGCCTGGTCTCATCACACCGCATCTTTGTCCTGAAGGAAACTGAGGCCGATCGTTATCTGCCGATCTGGATCGGGTCTTGTGAGGCCGAGGCCATCAAAGTCGGCGCCAAAGGGATTGAGGTACGCCGGCCCCTGACACACGATGTCATTGTCAACGTGATCAATGCGTTGAAGGCGGAGCTGCTCCATATCCTGATCAGCGATCTGGCGGACAATACGTTCTACGCCACGTTGGTGCTGTCCACACAGGAGGGCGAGGTGCATGTGGACGCGCGCCCGAGCGATGCTGTGGCAACGGCGGTGCGTCTGGGGGCGCCCATCTATGTGGCCGAATCCGTGATGGATGAGGCCGGGGTGATGCCCGAACAGAATATCCTGGACCAGGCCTCTGCCGATTCGGAGAATCTGGGCGTGTTTCGCGACTTCCTCAGTTCATTGGATATGGGGGATGTACAGGACAACTGATCGTGCGAGGGATGACGGGACGTGTGGTGGCGTTGGGTGTAGTGGTTGGGGATGGAAGCGAGATAGTGTATTGAGATGAGCGTACCGGATAAGACAGTCCCAAGCAATGTAGAAGCTGAGGAAGCGGTACTCGGCGCGTTCTTGATCGACCCCGAGGCGATCTACAAGGTGCTGGCGTTCCTCAAAGCTGATGATTTCTACCTGCAGAAGCATCGCTGGATCTACGAAGCCGTGATCCGGATCCATGAGCGGCGCGAGCCGGTGGATTTCATCACGTTGACCACGGAGCTGGATCAGCTGGATCACCTGGAGGCTGTAGGCGGTGGCGCTTATATCTCTCAGTTGATCAGTGCCGTCCCTTCGGCTATCAGTGTCGAATCGTACGGACGGCTGGTGGAGCAGACGTCCGTGCGTCGACGTCTGTTGGAGGCAGCCGGCGACATTGCGCGGTTCGCCTATGATGAGAAGCTGCCCGTCGACCAGGTGGTTGATTATGCCGAGAAGGCGCTCTTCGGCGTCTCCCAAAAGCGGTCGACGCGGGATCTCCAGCCCATTCAGGAGATCGTGCCCGGCTATTACGATCATATCGAGTACCTCTACGAGCACCGTGGGGAGCTGATGGGGGTACCCTCTGGGTTCGGCGATCTCGACCGGGTGCTGGGTGGCTTCCAACGCTCCGATCTCCTGATCCTGGCGGCCAGGCCCGGTGTGGGCAAGACATCGCTGATGCTGACCTTCGCCTTGCAGGCCGCCGAGAAGCGCAAGGTGGTCGCACTGTTCAGCTTGGAGATGTCCGCCGAGCAGCTGGTGCAGCGTCTTGTAGCGCAGATTAGCGGCATTGACGCACAGCGGCTGCGACTGGGCCAGCTCAAGGACGAGGAGTGGCCGGCGTTTGCGGAGGCGATCGGACACTTGTCCGAGCTGCCTATCTACATCGACGACACGCCCTCGATCACGGTCTTGCAGCTGCGGACGAAGTGCCGGCGTCTGGCCTCGGAGCGCGGGTTGGATATGATCTTTGTGGACTACCTGCAGCTGATGGATTCTGATTTTCGATCGGAAAACCGCGTTCAGGAGGTCTCGTTTATCTCCCGTTCGATGAAAGGGTTGGCTCGCGAAATCGATGTGCCGCTGATGACGGCGTCACAGCTGTCGCGTGCCGTGGAGCAGCGGCAAGACAAGCATCCGGTGCTCTCTGATCTTCGTGACTCCGGCTCATTGGAGCAGGATGCTGACATTGTGATGTTTATCTATCGCGACGAGTTGTACAATGAGAATACGGAGCGCCCCAATATCGCCGATCTGATGATTGCGAAGCATCGCAGTGGGCCGACTGGGACCGTGCAGCTCTACTTCAATAAGCGTCTGACCCAGTTCTCCGACGCGTATGCGCAGATTGCGCCCGAGAATTACGGGGTCGTGGCGCCGCCTGTGGGGATGCTATGATGCACGACAAGGGGTACCGCTTCCCGGGGTTTCCAGAGGGGTTGGTGCCGAAGGTTGCCCTGCCCGAGCTGGTCTTTGCCGACCTGGTGCCCCACATCCACGACCTCGATCTCTTGAAGGTTGTACTGGTGGTCTTCTGGCGGCTGGCCAAGATGCGAGCCGAGGGGGCGCCGTGGGTCACCGACCGCGAGCTGCTCGCGGATGCTGCGATGCGCGAGGCGTTGGCCGGTGCCAACGGCCTTGCTGAGGTCGAGGCACGGCTCACCGCAGCGTTGCGGGCCGCTGTCGAGCATGAGATCCTTCTGGCCGTGGACTGGCGGCGCGCGGAAGGCACCACAGAGGTCCGGTACTTCGCCAACAGCCCGCGTGGACGTGCGTCAGTGGCTGCGGTGCGGCGCGGCGTGAGCCCCGAGCGTGCTGTCGTCGAGCTCCGTCCCAATATCTTCACGCTCTACGAACAGAACATCGGGTCGCTCGCGGCCCTGTTGAGCGAGGACCTGATGGAGGCCGAGGAGACGTATCCCGCTGCCTGGATTGAGGACGCATTCCGCGAGGCCGTCCGGCTGAACAAACGTAGCTGGAAATACATTCTTGCCATCCTCGAGAGGTGGCAAGCTGAAGGGCGAGATGAAATCGATAGAAGAACTGATGGCCGACCTGGCGAGGCGGACGAAGACCGAGATGCCCAGGCCCGGCGCTACATCGAGGAAGCCTACGACCGGATCGTCCGCCATTAGGCCGGTGATAGACGGTGTGGGTGACCCTGAGTGCGAGATCTGCCACGGTATGGGCTATATCCGTCTGGATGTGCCATTGGGGCATCCCAGCTTCGGCAAGCTGTTTCCCTGTACCTGCCGCATGGAGGAGATTGCCCAGCATCGCGATCGATTCCTGCGCTCGGTGAACAATCTGCAGGCCGTCAAGCAGTACACCTTCGAGAGTTTCAGCCTGGATGGGCAGGGCATATCCCAGGAGCGGCAGCGGAATCTGCGCCACGTGTACGAGACGGCGCTGGCGTACGCCCGGAAGCCGGAAGGCTGGCTGGTGCTGATAGGCGGGTATGGCTGTGGCAAGACTCATCTTGCTGCAGCGATTGCCAACCACGTTCTGAAAAGCGGGGTGGCACCGCTCTTTGTCACGGTGCCCGATCTGTTGGATCATCTCCGATCGACCTTCGCGCCCGGCTCGCCACAGCCCTACAGCGAGCGTTTCGACCAGGTTCGCAATACGCCATTGCTGATCCTGGATGATCTGGGAACTGAGAACGCGACGCCGTGGGCGTTGGAGAAGCTCTTTCAGCTTCTCAATCACCGCTATATGGCACGGTTGGCTACTGTCGTCACCACCAACCAGGATCTGGAGCATATCGACGCACGCTTGCGCTCGCGCCTGGTCGATCCTGATCTGGTTGAGATCCTGACGATCCTGGCCCCTGATCACCGGATGATCGGGGTTGACGAGCGCTTTGCGTCGAACCTCGACATGCTGCCGTACTACGCGGACATGACGTTCGGCACCTTCGAACCGCGCCAGGGTGAGTTGGATGATGATGAGGCTCACAGCCTGGCGATGGCGTTGCAGTTAGCCAAGTCCTACGCCGACAATCCGGAGGGCTGGATTGTCTTCACGGGAACTTACGGGGTCGGCAAGACCCATCTCGCCGCCGCGATCGCTAACGAGCGCCTCCGTCAAGGGCATCCGGCACTCCTGGTGGTAGTCCCGGATCTGCTGGACTACCTCGGGGCTGCGTTCAGCCCACAGAGCAGTGTGTCTCTGGGCAAGCGCTTTGTAAAGGTCCGGCGGGTGCCCATGCTCGTGCTTGATGACCTGGGCACTGAGAGTGCTACACCTTGGGCCAGGGAGAAGCTCTTTCAGCTGATCAACTACAGGTACGTGGCACGTCTGCCCACCATCGTCACCAGCGCCACTGATCTGAAGGATATGGACCCGAAGATCAGCATCCGGTTTGCGGATACCTCACGGTGCACCATTCAGGATATCCAGGCGCGGCCCTATCTGGGCGGTGCCGGTCGCTCAAGCGATCGTCCAAAGGGTGCTTCCCGCCGGTCGCGGGGGCGGAAGTAACAGCGTGGGCATCTGAATAGCTGTCCCTAGCTACCGGACACTGTTTGAAATCGCTGGGCACGCCGTCATTCCGAGCGTAGCCCGAAGCGTAGCGGACGGAGGGCGAAGTCGAGGAATCTTGCACGCCCAATAGCTTGAGATTTCTCG
>JAGHDT010000416.1 GCA_021159805.1 Anaerolineae bacterium | reverse complement strand
TTCAGCAGACGCTGAACTTCAGCGCGAATAAGCGGGAAGAGATGCATCTGGCTCATCACCCCGCCGCCGAGGATGATGCGTTGGGGAGAGAGCGTGACGATGTAGGCGATCAGCCCCAGTGCGATGTAGCGCGCTTCCAGCTCCCAGGCCGGGTGATCGGGCGGGAGTGTCTCCGCTCTCTGCCCCCAGCGGGCTTCAATGGCGGGGCCACAGGCAAGGCCCTCCAGACAGTCTCCATGGTAGGGGCACGCGCCAGGGTAGGGGTCCATCGCGAGGTCGTGGGGTATGCGTATGTGGCCCATTTCCGGGTGCATCATACCGTGGATCAGTTTTCCTTCCACGACGGCACCGCCGCCGATCCCGGTGCCAACGGTCAGGTAGAGACAGGAGTCCAGCCCCTTGGCCGCACCCCACCTGTATTCGGCCAGTGCAGCTGCGTTGACATCGGTGTCAAAGCCGACGGGGATGTTCAGTTCTCTCTGGACTACGCCGGCGAACTCGGTGTTGGCCCAACCGGGTTTGGGTGTCGTGGTGACGTAGCCAAAGGTTGCCGACTTGGGATTGGGGTCGAGTGGGCCGAAACAGGCGATGCCCACTGCGCGCAGCTCGTCAAACTCTCTGAAGAAGGCCACTGCTCTGCCGATGGATTCCCCAGGCGTGGTGGTGGGATAGCGAATCTCCTCTCGGATGTCGTCCGGGCCGGTGCCCACTGCGCAGATGAACTTTGTGCCTCCGCCCTCGATGCCGCCAATCAGGTTCACGGGATCTCGCTTTCCGACCGCAGGTCCTTCGTAGGGACGCGGTGTATCCTGGATTTTCACGGTGCTATTCTAGCATCCTCTGTGCTGGCTGCAACGCGGTTGGGTATGATGATCCTGGTTGTCATCCTGGGGGAGCTGCCTATACTAGTTCTTGAGGGGTGACCATCAAGTATGGGAGAAGCGAATGGCAACTCGAACTGAATTGGACAAGGCGCTGAACCAGCTGCGGGACATGCTGTTCCACATGGAGGCGTTGGTGAATGAAGCTCTCCGCCGCGCTATGGAGTCGTTGAAGAACCGCGACGCAGAGTTGGCGCGGGACGTCATCCGTTCGGATGATGTCATCAACGAGCTGCGCTATGATGTCGAGCAGTTCTGCATCGATATGATCGCAACTCAGCAGCCGGTTGCATCTGACCTGCGCGCGATCATAGGTATGATGCACTCGGCAGTGGAGATGGAGCGCATGGGGGATCACGCGGCGGGTGTGGCCAAGGTGACGCTGGCTGTCTACACCGAGCCGCTGTTGAAGCCATTGATCGATCTGCCGCGGATGGTGGAGATCGCGACCGAGATGCTCCACGAGGCAGTGCGTGCGCTGGCCAATCTGGACGCTGAGGCGGCTCGCGCGATCATAAGCCGTGACGATGAGGTGGATGCTCTGCACAACCAGGTCTTTCGCGAGTTGATCACCTACATGCTGGAAGACCCCTCCACGATCCGGCGTGCCACCGACCTGATCTGGGCATCGCACGCGGTGGAGCGCTTCGCGGACCGGGCTACCAACATCGCCGAGCGCACGCTGTTCATCGCCAGTGGCAAGCTTGCGGATCTCACCTCTGAGGCATCCGGTCTGTCAGAGGTTCCATCAGGTGATGGCGGTGAGGTGGCCGCGTAGGTCGTCTTGAGAGGCCTGGGGCGCCGATGGCGCTGTCGATGCAGGATGATAAGAGAAGCCCCCCGCACTGCGGAGGGGCTTCTACGTGGACTGGGATGGCTGTCTTCCGGCGGTTGCAGCGGAGTCACGGGCGGCGCAGCCAGATCTGCAGCGCGCCGGGTGTTCGATTGGCCCAAGCGAAATAGGGAATCGCCGTGAGCTCCAGTGCCGATATCGCACCCTCCAGCGGTTCAACCGCTGGATACGGAGAGGCTGTCCACGCGGCATCGACCGTGACGACTGATGCAGTTCCTTCGATCACTTGGATTCCTCCTAACAGATGGGTGCGGAAGGTACTTGTGAGAGTTCCGCGAGGGGGCAGGATGATGTCGCGGAGGTCGTGTTGGGGGTGATCCATCCCCTCCAGGCAGTAGAGCAGGGGGCCACGGAAGAGAGCTGTGCGACCGGTATTCTCCAGGACGTGAGGGTGTGCCGCGATCCGGCGGATGGTCATCGGCATCCGGATACAGAGAGCATCTCCCACCGACCACGTGCGCTCTATTGCGACGTAATGGCCCGGTGTCACTTTTCCGGTATAGGGTGCGCTGTTGATATTGATCGTGGGCCGGAAGCGCTCCTCCTGCGCGTCGCACCACCCGGGGATACGGACCTTGAGCGTGAACGTGCCTTCGGTGAGTAGCTGAATCGTGACCAGCCCATCCCAGGGGTAACGTGTCCGCCGGATGATGTGCACTCGTGTGCCGTCGGGCAGCGTCAGTTGGGCCTCGTTGGCTGCGAAGTGGTGGACCCACACCGTTCTGTCGGTGACGCTGTACAGCATTCCGGGGAACGCTGCCAGAGTTCTTGAGTTATTGGTGGGGCAGCAGGCAGTGCCGAACCAGGGCTGACGCTGGATGATCTCGCCACCGGGCTCAGCCTGCCCGTCGGTGGCGAGCGGGTTCACGTAGAAATACGTTGTGCCCGCCAACGAGATGCCCGGAAGTACGGCATTGTAGAGCGCGCGCTCCATCAGGTCCGCGTAGCCGGCGTCACCGTGCAGCTGGAGCATTCGCCACGCCCACATAACGTTGGCAATGCCGGCGCACGTCTCTGCATAGGCAAGGGCGTTGGGGAGTTCGTGGTCTGCGCCAATGGCTTCCCCTCGGTGCCGGCTGCCGAGACCACCGGTGACGTACATCTGCCGAGAGCGCATGTGCTGCCACAGTCGAGTCAGAGCTTCGTCCAGCGCCAGCTCGCCGGTCTCCGCTAGAACGTCTGCAGCTCCGGCGACCAGATATGCGGCGCGCACGGCGTGTCCTGTGAGGCGTTCTGTCTCGCGCAGGGGTTGGTGATCCTGGTGGTAGGCGCTGTCGTCAAGCAGCCCGTGCCCGCGAGCATCCAGGAAGGTGACGGCCTGTTGAAGGTAGTGCTCATCGCCTGTGGCACGGGCTAATTCGACCAGCGCCATCTCTATCTCTGGATGTCCGGGCGCCCCCGGCCTTTGGGCTTGCCCTGACCCAAAGGTGTCGCAAATGAGGTCCGCGAAGCGCCGTGCTGCGTCCAGAAGTCTGGCGTTCGCTGTGGTGCGGTAGTACGCCACCGCTGCTTGGAAGAGGTGCCCGGCGCAGTAGAGTTCGTGCATATCGCGCAGGTTGCTCCAGCGTTCCGGCGCACGGTCAAAGGTGAAGTAGGTGTTGAGATAGCCGTCGGGTTCTTGCGCCTCGACAATCAGGTGGACAACACTCTCCAGCATTTCTTTGAGAGCAGGATCATCGGTGGTCGCGAGACTCCAGGCCGCTGCCTCGACCCACTTGTAGACATCACTGTCGTTGTAGTACCGTCCCTGAAAGTCGATATCCAGCTTTCCCGCCGCCCGACGGAAGTTGTCGAGCCTTCCGGTGCTCTCCAATTGCTGGTACTGCGCCGGCAGCGTGATCT
>JAGHDT010000151.1 GCA_021159805.1 Anaerolineae bacterium | reverse complement strand
TATCCCCCTCACCTGGGGCGTCGTCGGCACCGTCGTAGCCCCACAGCTCGCCGCGCTGGGCGCTGTCGCTGCCCTGGTCGGCCGCGCGACCATCGTGATCGAACGCGTCGTCACGCCTGAAGAAGAGGTCGTGAAAGAGGTCACCGACGTCAAAGAGGAATAGCCAATACGTACCGAGCCGGGGACGCCCGGCTCGCGCTCGCTGGCCTAGGGTACTCCCTGGGTTACCGGGGAGCGCCTCCTCGCATCCATGAGACCTATCCACGCGGGCTGCACTTCTGAGTGCATTTCACTCTAGGGGCAGGAGCCCGACGACCGGCGGCGCCACAGAGACTCCCACACAAACTCTGATCACTCGCCCTTGAATACTCCCACTGCCTCGCAGGAATGGCATCCTCACAGATGTCGTGATACACTTACAGGCGCAGACGAAGCCCTATGCGAGAGTGTGTGGCCCAATTCCGCCAACCATCACCCATCGGAGCACCTGTCACGAGGAGACACAATGTCAGACCAAGACAATCCCCCCACACCACCGGATGAGGAACAGAGCGAACAGGAGGAGGCGTATGCGGGCGCACTGAGCAAAGAACTGGCCGACCTCGCCGCCCCGGACCTGACCTATCAGCCGACCGACCCAAAGCAGTACCACCCTGCGATAGGACTCATCGCCTGTGGTGGTATCACAGCACACCACCTGACGGCATACCGCGCCGCGGGCTACAACGTCGTGGCACTCTGCGACCTGATCATCGAGCGTGCCATCGACCGCCGCGACACCTACTACCCGGACGCCGATGTCTACGTGGACTACCGCGATCTGCTGCATCGCGACGACATCGAGGTCGTCGACATCGCCACGCACCCGCGCGAGCGCGTGCCCCTCATCGAGGACGCACTGCTCGCCGGCAAACACGTCCTAAGTCAGAAACCCTTTGTCCTCGACCTGGACACAGGGGAACGCTTCTGCGAGCTGGCGCTGCGCCAGGGCGTGAAACTGGCCGTCAACCAGAACGGCCGCTGGGCGCCCCACGTCGCCTACATGCGCCAGGCCATCGCCGCGGGGCTCCTCGGCGACATGATCACCGCCGACCTCTCCGTGCACTGGGACCACAGTTGGGTCGTCGACACGCCCTTCAACGACATCCACGACCTGGTGCTCTACGACTTCGCCATCCACTGGTTCGACATGCTCACCTGCTACTTCGGTGCCGCGGAACCCCAACGCGTCTACGCTGCCACCGGCTACGCGGCCGGGCAGGTGCCGACGCCGCCGCTGCTGGCCCACGTGATGGTTGACTATCCCTCGGCCCAGGCCACGATGAGCTTCAACGCCAACACCAAGGTGGGGCACCACGACCGCACCACGCTGATCGGCACGGCGGCGACGGCGTGCAGCAGCGGCCCAGGCCTGCAAGAGCAGACGGTGGAGATATTCACGCCCGAGGGCGTCATCCGGCCGAGCCTCCAGGGGCGGTGGTTCGACGACGGCTTCCACGGCACGATGGGGGAGCTACTCTGCGCCATTGAGGAGGATCGGACACCGTCCCATAACGCAGTCGACAACCTGAGAAGCCTGGCGTTGGCCTTCGCCGCCATCGCCAGCTCCCACGACGGAGAACCCAAGCAGCCGGGCGACGTCCGCCGACTGCCCGGGTTCGAGGGCTAAGTCAACGTCCTGACGGCGCTCACGATACATAGCAAGAGGAGACACCATGCAGAAGTTCAAGGTGGTAGGCATCAATTTCGATCACATGCATATGGGCGATCTGCTGCGCAGAGCATTCATCCATCCCGACGTGGAGATCGCCGGTATCTGCGACACACGACCGGATCGTATGGCCTCGGTGATCAGCAATTTCGATATCCCCGAGGACCGCGTTTTCTCCGACTATCGGCAATGCCTGGAGGTGACCCAGCCCGATATCGCGATACTCTGTCCCTCCACGGGCACCCACGCTTTGTGGGTGGAGCGCGTCGCCCCCTTCGGCACCCACATCCTGGTGGAGAAGCCCTTTGCAGCCTCGCTGGCCGACGCCGACGCGATGATCGCCGCGGTGACCGCGACGGGCAAGCAGATGATCATCAACTGGCCGTTGGCGTGGTACCCGCCACACGTCACCAGCAAACGGCTGATCGACGAGGGCGTCATCGGCGACGTGCTGGAGGTCCACTACTACGACGGCAACCGTGGACCACTCCGTCACCTGGCCGACAAGGAGGAGATCTCCGCAGAGGTGGCTGCCCAGCGCAAGAGCGAGAGTTGGTGGTACCAGGCGGCCCAGGGTGGGGGCTCACTCCGCGACTACCTGGGCTACGGCGTCACGCTGGGCACGTGGTTCCACGGTGGCGACAAGCCCATCGAGGTCACGACCATGGTCGACGAGCCGCTGGGGCTGGAGGTCGACGAGCACAGCATCACCATCGCGCGCTACGCCAAGGGGCTCTCCAAATTCGAGACCCGCTGGGGCACCTTCACCGACCCCTGGACCCACCAGCCGCAGCCCAAGTGCGGCTTCAACATCGTGGGCACCAAGGGCACCATCAGCTCCTATGATTATGAGCCGACCATCCGCGTCCAGACACAGGCGTGCCCAGAGGGGGAGGTGATCCCGGTGGACGAGCTGCAGCCGCCCAACCAGGACCCGATCCAGAACTTCGTCCACAGCCTGCGGACCGGCGAACCGGTCCACGAACCGCTCTCGCCCGCGATCTGCCGCATCGGCCAACAGATCGTCGACTCCGCGATCCTCAGCGCGCGGGAGCGGCGCACCGTGCCGTTGCTCGAATAGAAGTTGGATTTCCGCGTGTGTGATCGAAGCGTCTGCTTCGATCACACACGCGAGTCGGTCGCACTCGGTTCGCCTGTCGAGGATTGGACGATCCGGCCTCGTGGTCAATACTTTCACGTCCATGGAGGTTTGATATAAACATCATCGTGATATTTGCGCATCCCGATGAAGGCGAGATCTACGTCGGCGGAACATCGTGCCTTTTCAGCTGGTTGGGGCACCGAGTGAAATTCCTTTCACTTACCAACGGGGACGCCGGGCATTACTCAATGGCACCGGGGGCGCTCGCGGCGAAACGGCACCAGGAAGCCATGAACGCAAAGGCCGTCCTTGGCCTCGCCGAATATGAGATCCTGGAGTATCACGACCAACATCTCGAAAACACCGCTTCGATCCGCCTGGAGGTCCGCGACCGTATCCGCGAATGGGAGACTGATATCGTCTTCTCCTACTACCCGATTGACGGCGGGCACAGAGACAATATGTGTGCCGGACGAATTGTCCGCGATGCTGCACCGTCGCTTGAGATGACGCCCATGCCGGCGTGTCTATATGTGCGCGACTACTTTACCGCTGGTTTCAGCTACATACCGGACATCACCATTCCCGTCGACCGTGTCTGGGATACCAAGCTTCAGGCCTGCGCCTGCCATGAATCGCAAGTGTGCGATGCAATCCCGTACGAGCTGGGGATCCTGGATGATGTGCGGGCAAACCCGGACCGCCAACGCGAAGTCATCTATGACAACACCTATGCGTTCACTCGAAAAACCCCTCCGATAGAGCTGGCTCTGCGAAAATGGTTCGGGGCGGAACACGCCGGGGCGGTGAAGTATGTCGAAGCATTTGAAATAGCCGAATTCAGCCGCCAAATCACCGACCAGGAAGTCCTACAGCTATTCCCGATGCTCCGCGAGCCAGACCTTTGAGCTTTCCCTGTTCCTGCAGAGCCCTCTCGATAGCACAAAAAGCTCAAAGGTCTTCCTGGGCCGCCGGGAAGACCTCGATGTACAGCTTTGATGTCGGCTAACGAACGAACGGCACATCGCCCGAGAATGGACGATACGCCGTTCGCCGGTGATCTCTACTTGAGGAAGACCTCACCTGTGTGCAACTGCGGATAGGCGCTGCAGCGATTGTGAACGGGCGGCGCCTCGAACTCCATCTCGAAAACCGTGATGTTGACAATCGGATCCGACAACTCAGCCGCCGGAGGCTCGACGATGATCCGGCGGTCCGTCTGACTGAAAGCGACGGGGGTTCCGCTGGGGAGCAGCCGGATCGATTTCAGCTTCGTCTCAAAGCCACCGAAGATAAGCTGCTCGCTGCGAATCCACTGCCAGAAGTACAGCGTCTTCCCGCGCTGCGTGAATCGCCCGACGCCACTGGCACTCCGCACCTTACAGGGAGTGAGCGAGCCGTACACGGCAGCATCGCCATACGCTTCCAGCCAACGTCCCACCGTCTGCAGCGGTTCGATAGCCTCCGCGGGCACACTCCCATCCGGACGCGGTCCGATATTCAGCAGGAGGTTACCGCCGGACGCGCAGACAGTGTGCAACATCCGCAGGATGCCATGCGCGTTATAACTGTAGGGCGCGGCCTGCGTGTTGTCGAGGTAACCCCAACTGATGTGGTTGAAGGTCATGCAGGCTTCCCAATCCTTACCCTCCATCGCCGTTATGCGCTCTTCGGGGGTGGAGAAATCCTCATCCAGCTTTGAACGATTGTTGATGATAATGTCGGGCTGGAGTTCTCGTACCATTTGATTCATCTGCAACGAGCCCCACCCTTCGTGGGATTCCATAGGCCGAGAGACATCGTACCATAGAATGTCGATCTTCCCGTAATCTCCTCCGAGAAGCTCCGTCAGCATGCCCTTCAGGAAGTCCTGGAATCGACCACGGGCCTCGGGGTCAAAAGCACAGCGCCAGGAGTCCGGATGGTGCCAGTCCATGAGTGAGAAATAAAACCCCACCTTCAGGCCGAATTCGTGGCAGGATTCCACAAACTCCTTGACGATGTCGAATCCACCCGAGAAGGCCACGGCGTTGTAGGGGTTCGCCTTGCTGTCCCAGAGACTGTATCCCTCATGGTGCCGGGTGGTCAGCACCATGTATTTCATGCCGGCCTCGGCGGCAAGCCGGGCCCATTCACGCGTGCACCCGGGCTCCGGCCTGAACTTGCGCGCGACATCCTCATAGTCCTTGATGTCCCAGTTCTCCAAAGCCATCGCCCATTCATTGCGCCCGATGAGGGTGTGCGCCCCGAAGTGGATGAACATCCCAAAACGCGCATCCCGCCACCACTCCATACGGGCGTCACGGGTTGCGGCGACCTGCCGCTCGTACTCCGGTCTGCTGAGAATCGTCTGCATAGGTTATCTCCTGTATTGGGTAAATCAGGAACCGTTCCTCAAAGGAAAGTATACGACCAGGTGTAACACAAGCAACCTGTAAACCATTGCAAGCGCATAGGAAGACACGTTTCTGAAAGGGGGGGATCGTCCGGCATGCCGGGGTTCAGTCCTATCGAGTTTACCTTGGAGCAAGTGGAACACTACGCGACGCACACTCCACTAGCTGTTCCCGGATATAAAATCGCTATCTTCGCCCGCCAAGCCCAACGCATGTCGATAAACCGCTTCGCTCAGGTAGAACCCGGCAACTTGCCGCAGATCATCCAGAAAAGGACGTACCTCATCCAGAGCACCGGTTGCTTTGCCTTCCAGGATCACACCTACCACGCCAATGACACGAAGGCCCATGCGCTGGGCTGTGTGACGCCCTTCTCGCTCATCCAGGAGCACTAGGTCAGCGCCAAGCTCCAACGCCAGAGCAATGCTCTCGGATTCCCCACGGTCGAGGTTGTACTGCAGAGCAGTAACCAACGCCTGGTTTTGCACGGTGTGACGCTCAACCCAGTTGGACACGGCAACATCGTCGCGCCCAGGCCAGTGCACTCCGCCCTCATTCAACTCATCCCAAACCGCTTCTGGAATATGGATCTTCGCGTACAGCCGGTGCAGAAGGTCGAAATGGCCAATGGCAGCCAGGTTCGTCAAAGGCGACGTGTTGCTGATGACAATCACAGCCGGGCCATCTCACTGAGCACCGCGACATCTGCATCGAGATCGTCGACATCGTAGTGGGGCGGAATGCGACGTGAAGCCAGCAACTGCCGGAATGTCCACAGCGGCATCGCGGCCAACTCGCGGGCCTTACCAAGAGACAACCGTCCATCAGCATACAAGTAGACGGCCAGCTCTACCTTCAACTCATCAATGGTCAAGCGCGCAGTATCCAGAATATCCTGCGGTATCTCCAAAGTCTTGGTTGTCGTCATCGCATACTTCCTTTCCGGTTCATCACGGGCAGCATCGGCATACCATCTCGCGCCAACTCCCGACAGAAAGTCACTACCTTAAGTATACCGCACCCCACGCGCTTGAGGAATGATCGATGACATCTGGAGAAACCGATTCACCAGCATGCGGAAACTGCGGGTCGCCCTCGTCGACTTGCTGCCGCAGTGGAGTCTGGTCGAGCTCGTCCAACACCACCGAGCTAAACACCTCGACAGATGAGTACCCTTGAGCAAGCCATGCCGGTAGATCCACAGGGAATACCTTTAACCCTTGACCGCCGGCCACGTCCCAAACCGACCGGCCGAACG
>JAGHDT010000161.1 GCA_021159805.1 Anaerolineae bacterium | reverse complement strand
TTGGTCGGGCCGCAGGTGGGATCGAACAGCAACGAAGAGTTCGAGGGACCCCTTGCCGGTGTTCGTATGACTGGGTACACGTTGGCGTTCACGCTGCTGGAGACCCGGCCTGCCAATATGCAGATCCTGTGGACCGGGCTGGCGAACTCTGCCCGACAGCGCGAGATGGAGGCGCGCCAAAGTCCCTACACAGCCGAGTGGAAGGGAATGGTGGTCGCCGATTCGGATGTGGAGGCTATGAGTCCACAGATCGGGATTCTGTTCGGATCGGCGGATCTGACTGTTCTACGGCGCAAGCTGCGGGATCCGGCGTGGTCCAGGGCGTTTGCCGCACTGAAGGAGTCGCTTGCCGGAGCAATGACGTGGGAGCCGGAGCGAGAAATAGGGAAATACATCGCCAAGCCGGATCGGCGTTGGGTGCGTGACCGCGATATGGGGAAGCACTGCACCGCCGGCGTGATGGAGTCACTGGCCTTCGTCGGACTGGTTGAACAGGATGCCCGATATCTGAGGATGGCGGCACGGATGGCGCTCTCTGCTGCACATTGTGAGACGTGGAGTGAGTCGATCGTGGGTTCTTTGCCGGGAACGACGTGGCACCATCGGTCCTTCACGGAGGAGATTTACTGCCGCGCATGCGGCCTCGTCCTCGATTGGGCGGGTTGTATGCTCACACCCCACGCGCGCCAGCTCATTGCCGATGCCATCATTATGAAGGGTCTGCCGCGAATTGAGAGTGACTTCAAGCGGATGGAGTACATTCGCCACATGAATCAGGGCATTATCTTCTCGTCCGGTCGGATCCTCGGCGCGCTCGCTGTGCTCCCGCTCTATCCGCGGTATGGGTCGCTGGTCGACGATGCTGAAAGGGATCTCGATGAGATGATCAGCAACTACGTGCACGACGATGGCGGCACGCTGGAAGGGATGGCCTATTGGAGCTACACCTTTTCGTCTGTGATGCCGATTGTGTGGGCGTTGGCGCGCCACCGTGAGCAGGCGTTGGCTGAGTACGCAACTGAGACTCTGAAGAAGACTGGTGCATATGGGCTGGGGATGCTCTCCACGATCGGCGAAGGCGCGAGCTACCTGGCGATCAACGACGCGCACATTGACGGTCACTATCCGGCCGGACTCTGTGCTGCGTATGCGAGCCTGAGCGGCGATCCCCGATGGCAGGCGCTGTACCGCGCGTCATTGCAGGCTGAGGACCGGCGAGCAGATATCTACCAGCTGATCATGGCGGTGGACGAAGAGACCGAGCTGGAGATCGCCGGGACAACTCTGTTGGAGCCGCGCTTTTCGGTGTTCCCTGATGTGGGGCAGGTGAGCAGTGTAAGGACCCTCCCCGCGGGCACTCATGAGCCTGGCGTTCCTCTCTCTCAGGCAGACGAGGGGGAGACGGAGGGAGTCCCCCGCGATGTAGTGCATTTTCACCTCTGCTCGGGGCCGACCTATGGAGGGCATTACCACCAGGACAAGGGGGCGTTCATTTTGGAGGCCGGCGGGGAGCCGCTGGCGTATGATCGCGGCGTCACCAGCTACGATCATCCCGAGGTGAATCTGATCGGACTGGCGTCCCGGCACAACTTGCTCTATCCGGAAGCGCCTGATGGGCGGTTCATCATCCAGCCGCGAGATGTGTGTGGCGCCACGCTGACAGATGCACGGGAGGAGGACGGGGTGTTCATGGCGGTGTCGGACAACCTCAAAGCCTGGGAGCCGGGGGTGTTTACCTACAATGTGCGTCGGGTATTCTCACCGTCGCCGGAGCTGTACGTGATCGATGATGAGGTGACACTGGATGCCGTTATGTCGGTGAGCTTCCGTGTGAGCACGCCTCTGGTCTCGAAGGTTACAAGCGCGGGTGTCACGATCACCGGTCAGAGGTACGCGCTGCACATTGTGCCGCTGAACTGGCGCCCAGCCGCGGTGACGACGACGGCTGAGGGGCTCGACTCGCATCTGGAGCCGGCGAATCTGGTTCGACTGGTTGCACCAGCAGGCCCTGCGTTCCGTCTGCTGACGGCGCTGATCGTCACGGATGCCGGGGCCGCGCCGCCCGAGACACCACCGGGCGCGGCTGCTGCACCCGAGGTACGGTTTGGAGGTCTGCAGGTGCGCGCTGTGATGGCAGACAACGCTCTGACGTTGACAGTCAGAGAGGAAGGCGTGATGGGAACGTACCGGTGCTTGGGCGATCGGTGGGTGGTCTGATCGATTGAAACCCAGGTGCGTGGCAGTTCGCTCTGTAGCACGTGGATCGGAGGTGGCGATGATCCCTGGGGAAATCCAACTGATTGTTGACGAGGTCCTGGTCGCAGTTCGTCACTTCACGAGGGCGGCGTATGGCATTGCCGTGGGAGGCGCTCACGCGAAAGGCGCTGAGGACGCGGAGTCCGATCTCGATATCTACCTGTTTTCAGAGGATGCTCTTCCAAGCGCTGAACGCGAGTCCCGCGTGCTGGAGCTCTGTCCGGGGGCCCAGCACATCGTTTCTTGGGGTGATGGCTGTCCGTTCGCCCAGTATGGTACCGATTTCGACTATCGGGGTCTCAGGGTCGAGTGCTGGCTCCGAAACACGGAGCTGATTGAACGCGCAATCGTCGAATCTCAGGCCGGCCTTGTGAGGCGCGAGTGGGTGACGTGGACGACGACCGGTTTCTACAATCACTGCGCCCTCTCAGATGTCAACGTGATGATCCCGATTGATGATCCCGATGGCATCCTGGCCCGGTGGAAGAGTGTGGTGGCGACCTATCCGCCGAAGCTGCGCGAGAGCATTGTGCACACGCATTTGCAGGCTGCCCGCTTCTGGCCGAGCAACTTCCACTACAGCAGCGCCGTAGAACGCCAGGATGTCATCTATACCACGGGCATCGTGCAGCAGGTCGTCCACAATCTGATCCAGGTGCTGTTCGCGATCAACGACACGTATTTCCCCGGCGACAAGAAGCTGGCGAGCGCGCTCGCTCATCTTGATAGAGTCCCCGGTAACCTTGCTGCGCGAATTGAGGCGTTGATCTTCCCCGGGGAGCGTCCCAGCGTCGTGGTGCTCCAGCGACAGCAGGCCGGCCTGCTGTCGTTGCTGCGGGATGTCGAGCTGATTGTGGCGAATGAGGACTCGCACTGATCTCACAGAAGAGATGCACGATCAGATAGTCGTCTGCTACCGTGGTGTTCGAGAAGTTCGACGGCCACAACTTCTCACAGACCTTCAGCTACGAGCCTGGTGGGGGGATACTGGTTGGCAGATACGAGGCATAGGAGTCAGCAGATGGATCTACACAACGTGACGATTGGTGTGATTGGGTTGGGACAGATGGGCGGCGGGATCGCCGAGAACCTGGCAGACGCCGATTACAGGTGCTGGGGTTTGATCCCAAGCCGGCTGCGCAGGCGAGGCTGAAGGCTGCTGGAGGAGAGGTTGCGGAGAGTAGCGAAGCGTTGGTCGACGCCAGCGAGATCGTTCTGTGAGAACCTCCCCCGATTTGGTGGACACTAAGATAAGCGAAGCTCCTGATTGGAAAGATGGACAGTCTCAAAAGCCACAGGACTGAGATAGCCGAGGAAGGAATGCAGACGACGCCGGTTGTCGAACGACTCGATGTACGCAAACAGATCAATACGTTCCTGTCGAACGATGTGTGGCGCTGAGGGGGGGGAGTACGACGTGCTGGTGACGTCCTCCGGGATGACAGCGGAGGCCGTCGTGGTTGAGAAGCGGCGGTGGGCTAGCTCGTGAGCAGCACGACCAGCGGGATGAGTATCGAGGATACTCCCAGGATCGCGATGATGGCGATGAACATGATGTAGCGCCGCATATAGTTGGTGAGGAGGCTGGCGCTATAGTATTGGATGACATCGGCGTCCTCGTACATCTTGAGCAAGCCTTGCGCCAATGCTTTTCGCGTCGCGCGTCCGGTCAGCAGCCCAATCACGGAGACCCCGTTTATTAGGACCGAGACGACGAGGTTAATGGCAAGGACGATGGCACTGGTCGTGCCGGCATCGGCCCGCCCCAGCTCGTCGGCCGCGGCGGCGGCCAACCCTGAACTGGTTCCCAACATGACCAGGTTGAGGATGATGGCGGTGACCACGAAAATGGTGTCCGTCCTCGTGTTGATCCGCACCTCTTGGTTGATGTGTTCATGGATATCGTGCAACATAGTTTCACGTGCTCCTTTCATCCGTCCTTGCGGGATTGACCACCTGGCGCCACTACCTTGCGGCGATCCATCAGGAAGAGGGCGCTTCCCAGTAGTGCCGTCGAGACCAGAATGACGCTGCCCATTCCACCCAGCTGTGCGCGCGCTATCCTTTGGATCTGAGGGGTGACATCCCGGGTGACTTGGAGCAGGGCAGCCAGCCTGGGTCCGACCGTTGGGATCGGAACCAGACTCGCAACAAGATCGCGGTCCAGGAGTTCGCTGTCGAGCGCTTTGAATGTCTCGTAGTGTGTCAGTTCCGTTATCGCCGGTGATCTTCCGCTCCAGTACCAATGTCCCGAGACCATCTCGCGAACTACTCCGTGGTTCACGTATTGCCCAATCTCTTCTGGTGTTGTGGAGAAGATGATTGTCCCCTCTTTTGCATAGAGGCTGACTCGGACGACTGGCGAATCGCCAACTTGAGCTAGAATGGCCTGCCTCAGCTCGGCAGCCTCCGCGTGTTGCCGCAGCTCGTCGCCGCTCATATCGTGGGCATCGTCCACAAGCGCCCCGAACTCAGTCCAACTCGTGTTGGCGAAGCGCTGCGCAAAGGCGATGTTCTGTCCTTCTGCTGCGTTGATGATGCGGCTGACCGCGATTGTTCGATAGATCAGCCCGATGATCACGCCCAAGACGGCAAGAACGACGCAGCCTACAAGCAGATAGACCCGGGCAAGTTTGCGCGTCTGATCCTCGACCGAGATCTTGGTTCCTTCAGCACCGGATGCCGCATTCTGAATGGCCTTGTCCATAGCCACCTTCCTGGTGCAACGTAGACGACCTTACTCTCATTATACATCAAGATTGCCATTCTCGGGAGCACCAAGGGCCGCTGGGCTTGCCCAGGCACATCCTTTTATTTTGTCCCCCGAAGGGGGCACAGCAGCGGGTTCATCGCTGCTGTGGGAGTCTGTCTCTTGCCAATCTCCGTGGCACGCGTATCCTACGCTGAGGATGGTGCGTGAGATGTGGCTGGAGGAGGCACAATGCTGCCAACGGTGGACTTCTGCGGGTTGACGGTGACGCGGTTGCTGTTGGGTGCGAATCCTTTCGGGGGATACAGCCATCAGAACCCAGACCGCGACAGAGAGATGCGCGCGTACTATACGGTGGAGCGCATCAAGGAGACGTGGCGCCGGGCAGAAGAGGCCGGCATTACCACGATGGTCACGAATAACGAGACGCCACACGTACTTCAGGCCGTACGCGAGTATCTCGCTGAGGGTGGGGGGCTGCAGTGGATCGCCCAGGTGAACCTTCGAGAGAAGGCTGATATGGCGGCATCGATCGACGAGGTCGTGGAGATCGGCTGCCGTGCGCTCTACGTCCACGGCGCGCTGGTAGATGATGCCTATCGCCGGCGGGATGCAGAGACGGTTCGGCGCTGGTGTGTCTATGCGCGGTCACGGGGCGTGCCCGCAGGGGTAGCAGGTCACGCGCCGAAGGCGCATCTGTGGGTGGATTCCCTGGGTGTCGCGGACTTCCACGCGGTGAGCTTCTTCAACTGTGGCAGCCTGCACACTGGCGGTGGGGAGAGGTTCGAGCTAGCTGACATGGCTCGCGCAGTGGCAGCCATCCAACAGATCGAGAAACCATGTATCGGATACAAGATCATGGGTGCGGGCCGAATCGATGCACGTATGGCCTTCGACTATGCGTTTGAGAACATCAAGCCCGGCGACGTGGTGAACGTTGGGATGTACCGTGGCGACAGCGATGGGATGGTAGAGGAGAATGTGGCGATGGTGCGGGAGGTCCTGAGCTGTTGAGGCTGTCCTGACCACCGTGGCGACCGATAGATCGAAGGAGTCGACCGATTCAGAGGTGCGGCTGGTCATCGCACGAGGCCATAGCGTGTGGCGAGCAGTGCGGCTTGCGTCCGGTCCTCGACGTTGAGCTTGGTGAGGATGGCGCTGACGTAGTTACGAACGGTGCCGTGCGACAGGTAAAGCCGCTTGGCGATGTCTGTGTTGTTCAGCCCCTGTGCCAGGAGGCGCAGCACATCGAGTTCACGCGCGCTGAGTTTGGCGAGGAGAAGAGATTTCTCGGCGGGATCCTGAGGTCGTGAGAGGCTCTTCAGCAGCGTGCCGGCAACCTTTGGGTCGATGTGAGATTCTCCAGTTGCCGTACCCTTCACGGCGGCAATCAGATTCGCCCGCGGGGTTCCCTTGAGCAAGTAACCGGCCGCGCCACTGCGGAGGGCGTCGAAGACCCACTCATCGGCGCCATAGGTGGTCAGGACCAGAACTTTCACCTCCGGGTACTTCGTCGTGATCTGCTGTGTTGCCTGTACACCGTTCATCACCGGCATTCTGAGATCCATCAGCACGACGTCCGGGTGCAGCTGCGCTACTTTTTCCAGGGCCTCAGCGCCGTCGTTGGCACAACCCACGACCTCAAGGCCGGAGACGTTGTCAAGGATTGCCTCAAGTCCCTCGCAGACGATCCACTGATCGTCGCAGATCAGCACCCTAATCATAGTCCTTGTCCTTCACCACGCACGATAGTCGCACGACTGTGCCGGCGTTGGGCCGTGTTGTGATGTCGAGTGTCCCCCCGATCTGGGCGGCACGCTCTCGCATGCCGCGGAGGCCGAACCGCTCGTCGGTCTCAGTGACTCCCTTCATGAACCCGCGACCATCATCCGCCACAACCAGCGTGAGGTGCGCTCCGTCTTGACGCAGGCTGACGCTCACCGATTGGGCCTCAGCGTGTTTGACAATGTTCTCGAGTGCTTCCTGGGCCAGTCGATAGAAAGCGTTCTCCACATCAGGTGGCAGGTTGCCCAGGTCCTCCGGCAGGTCAACTTGCAGTTTCAGCGACCCCCGTCGCGCGACACTCTCCGCCAGGTTCCGGATCACGAGCACGAGGCCAAGGTCGTCCAGCGGCGCTGCTCTGAGATCCTGCAGAGCTCGACGGGTTTCATCCAGGCCCGTGCGCGCTGTGGAGAGCGCCTGTGCCAGGAAGCGCTGCGCGCGGGGTGTCTCCGGTTGCCAGACGGCGGACAGGGCTTCCAGCTGCACAGTCAGAGCGCTCAGTGTGTGTGCTAACGTATCGTGAAGCTCACGGGCCAGGCGATTGCGCTCTTGGACCGTGGCAAGCTGCTCCTGTGCGGCGGCGTAACGGATCAGCTTCCGATTGGCCTCAGCCAGCTCACGGCGCTGCTGACGTTGCTCCGTCACGAGATAGGAGACGATGTAGCCGATGCCGATCATGAAGGTCATACGAACCACGAGCATCCCGCCATCAAACCACGGATTTGTCTGTCTCGCAGTCGCCATCAGAGCTACCATCGCTGGTTCCAGCAGTGTTGTCCCGACGCAATAGAGAAGTACCTCGTCGAAGCTGTATTGCCACGCGGTGATGATGAGCGGCACGGTAAGGAAAGGGAAGATGAGCCAGAAGTCAAGAGCTTCGCTGACGTGGTAGACGCTGAAGATGTAGCGCATCTCGATGATCGGTGCTGCGGCAGCCACCAGGATGGCGACCGGCAAGTACCAGCGGCCGAGTTTGCGCCTTGCCCATGGCCACGAGAGATAGCCCAGCAGGAAGAGCGCCTCTGTCAGGTAGATTGCTGCCGTGACAAGAATGTCGCTGTCCAGCAGCAAGGTGACCTTCGGCAGTGTAACCATCGCGACCAGAGCCAGGCCCATGGTTCGAACAACCACGTAGGCTCGAAACAGCGCAAGCAATCCAGGTTCCAGACGGGCAGTCTTCATGTATTTGACATCATAGCACAGCCTGCGGAATTCCCGTACTGACGCGAGCAATCTGTACATGTGACGCATGTCATATGTGTCTGATTTTGGTTATGACGCCAAGCACTATGGTCTGAGGACGCAAACGTGTTAACCTCAGTGTGAGGGCTAGCCGACTATGTTGAGTAGCCTGCATAGGGGTAGGTGGCCGGCGGCTCAGCAGCGGAGCTGACGCGCGGCCGTGAGATGGCAGGAGGGAATGGTCGGAATATGCGTAGAAATGAAAGTGCAGGGACAGGGGCAACTTCGCCGCCGAAGGCGACCTCGCTGATCCGTCTGCGGGATGTTGCCAAAGTCTACGAGACGACTGCCGGAGGGGTCACTGCTCTCAAGGGAATCTCGCTGGACGTTCGCCAGGGCGACTTTGTGGCAATTGTTGGAAAGTCCGGGGCGGGCAAATCCACATTGGTCAATATGATCACTGGTGTGGATGACCTCACGTCGGGTGAGGTGCGGATTGACGGTGTGGCAGTTCATGACCTAGGAGAGAATGAACTGGCGCTGTGGCGAGGACGTACGATCGGCGTTGTCTACCAGACGTTTGAACTGCTACCGCAGCTGTCCTTGCTTGACAACGTCTTACTACCGATGGACCTCTGTGGTATGTACCGGGGGCGCCAGAGCATCGCCCGCGCGCAGCGGCTGCTAGAGCAGGTCGGGCTTGAGGCGCATATGTACAAACCTCCCACGCGCATCTCGGGAGGGCAGAAGCAGCGTGTGGCCATCGCTCGCGCACTGGCGAATGATCCACCCATCATCGTCGCCGACGAGCCCACGGGCAATCTGGACTCGGCGACGGCTGCTGAGATCTATGACCTGTTTGCTGAGCTGGTAACGGATGGCAAGACTATTGTCATGGTCACACATGATGGGGCGCTGGCCGGCCGAGCACCACGAACGTTAGTGATACGGGACGGCAGACTGTTCTCCCACGTGCCTGCTGTCGCCACTCGCCCGTCACGCGTTGTGGCTGTGGGTATGGGCACTGTGGGCCTTCCTGTCGCTGTGGGGGACTGCGATGACTAGGGGGCAAGATAGGCTCGCAACGCTTGCCCCTCAGAGTGACGTGCGCTGGATGGACGACCTGAGTGCGCCCATGATTCGGATGCGCGGGATCGCGAAGGTGTTCAGGACGCCAGTAGGTGACTTCACCGCGCTCAGCGGCATCGATGTTGATTTCAGGGAGGGTGAGTTCGTGAGTGTTGTGGGTAAATCGGGCAGTGGCAAGTCGACGCTCATCAACATGATCACCGGTATCGATCGCCCAACCGCTGGAGAGGTACTGATTGGCGAAGTTGCGATCCATCATCTTGACGAGAGCCAGATGTCGCGGTGGCGGGGGCGCAACCTAGGGATTGTCTTCCAGTTCTACCAGCTATTGCCGATGCTGTCGCTGCTGGAGAACGTGATGCTGCCAATGGATTTCTGTGACATGTATGCCCTGCAAGAACGTGGGCCTCGTGCTATGGATCTGCTCGACCAGGTGGGACTGGCAGATGTGGCGGACGAGCTGCCCTCTGCTGTGTCGGGAGGCCAACAACAGTGTGCGGCCGTGGCGAGGGCTCTGGCCAATGACCCGCCGATCATAGCTGCTGACGAACCAACCGGCAACCTGGACTCGCGGGCCGCCGACGTCGTTTTCGACATCTTCGATGAGTTTGCTCTGCGCGGCAAGACAATTGTTATGGTCACTCACGATGACGCTCTGGCCGAGAGGGCCTCTCGCTGTCTGCGCATCGCTGACGGTCATATCGTTTCGGACAGTGGGAGACCGGTCAATAGCGTGGTCAACGCGGGCGCACCTGCTCAGGTGTACGGGTAGGTGATGGAGAAAAGATCTCCGCGGCCTCGACTGAGGCCGCGTTGGGCCAAAGTGGTGGCGGATCTTTGGGGCAACAAAGCCCGCTCGGCACTCGTGATTGGTGCGATTGCAGTGGGCGTTTTTGCGATCGGAGTCATTGCCGGTGCATATGTGATGCTGAGCGAGGACTTGGCGTCCAGCTACGAGGCCAGCAACCCCGCCAACATCACCCTCGTCACACTACCCTTCGATGATGAACTCCTTGATGCCGCGCGGCGGATGGATGGAGTAGCGGCGGCTGAAGGCGTCCGCGAGTTCACGGTGCGCGCGCGCACGGGGGCTACGTCGGTCGCGGGCGGCGTTACGGAGGACGAGTGGGAACCATTGCTGCTGGTGGCCCAGCCGGACTCTGCCGACATCGAGATCCGCCGGCGATTCTCCAAGGAAGGCGTGAGCGTGCCAGCGGACCGTGAGATCGTCCTGGAGCACCAGAGCTTGGATGCACTTGGGATGACAGTCGGTGACATGCTTGAGATCGAGCTTCCCGATGGGACGCGGCGCGTACTGCCTGTCGTGGGAACCGCCATCGACCAAGCCGACTTGCAGGATATTGTTGTGGGTGGATTGCGTGGCTATGTCACTCTCGACACGATGCCGTGGCTGCACGGGTCACCTACCGTGACCAAGCTGTTCGTCACCGTGTTAGAGAACTCTGATGACAAGGCCCATATCCGGCAGATGGCTGCAGAGGTGACGGATCGCCTGGAGAGGAGCGGCTATCTCGTCTTCCAGACTGAGGTTGCTGGTACGCACGAACACCCATTTGGC
>JAGHDT010000587.1 GCA_021159805.1 Anaerolineae bacterium | reverse complement strand
CTCCAGCACCGGGGGGCTCTCTGCCGGGCGCGCCAACGCCGAATCTGCGCTCTTCCCCTATACTACCGACGACAAGCTGACGGAGAACGCCGGCAATACCGGTCACGTGGCGATCTTCCTCGTCTCCAGAGGGGAGCGCACCACCCTGTGGGAGCCGTTCTCCGCGCGATATCTGGGCGTGTACGCCGTTGAGCGCAATCTGTACAAGACTATCACCGGCGACAAGCTGATCTTTGAGGAGATCAACCACGATCGGGGCCTGACGTACCGGTATGCCTGGCGGACCAGTGATAGGTATGGGTTCGTCAAGACCGGTTGGTTGAGGAACGACAGCGGTGATGGTTGTGACGTGGCGCTGATCGACGGTCTGCAGAATCTGCTCCCCTACGGCGCAACGACTGCGCTGCAAAGCACGTTCAGCAACCTGCTCAATGCCTACAAGCGCAATGAGCTTGATCCTGATGCCGGTGTGGGCATGTTCAGCCTCAGCTCGACGCTGACCGATCTCGCGGAGCCCAGCGAGAGCCTGAAAACCACCACGGTGTGGCAGGTTGGGCTTGACCAACCGCGTGTTCTGCTCTCCACCCGGCAGCTGGATGCCTTCCGGCGCGGGGAAGGGGTCTGCGGGGAGAGCGACGTCCGAGGATATCGGGGTGCCTATCTGGTCAACACGGTGGTTGCCCTGCAGGCCGGCGAGGAGCGGGAGTGGAGCCTGGTCGCCGAGGTCAACCAGGACAGCAGCAGCGTTGCCTCGCTTATCAATGCGCTGAAGCGGGACAGGAACGGTGTGAAGGAGGAGCTGGAACGAGATATTGCCCAGAGCACGGCGGAGCTGGTCTCCATCGTCGCCGGGGCCGACGGACTGCAGCTCTCCGGCGATCGCATGACAGCGGCCCATCACTTCGCCAATGTGCTCTTCAACACGATGCGCGGTGGCATCTTCGCGGACAACACCAACGTGGACAAACCTGAGCTGTTGGATTTCATGCGCGTGCGGAATCGCCCCCTGCTCAAGGCGCAGCGTACTTTCTTCGACGCTCTACCCGACACGATCAGCTATGGGTCGCTGCGGGCCCGGGCGGCTGCGACCGAGGTGGCCTCGCTGCAGCGCCTGTGCGATGAGTGTCTGCCGATCACATTTAGCCGCCGCCACGGCGACCCCAGCCGTCCGTGGAATCAATTCTCCATCAACCTCAAGAAGCCCGACGGCTCGCGGCGGCTGGACTACCAGGGCAACTGGCGCGATATCTTCCAGAACTGGGAGGCGTTGACCTGGAGTTACCCGGAATTCGTGGAGGGCGTGATCAGCAAATTCGTCAATGCGACGACCGCCGATGGCTACAATCCCTATCGCGTCACACGGGATGGCATTGAGTGGGAAGCTCCGGCGCCGGACGACCCCTGGGCCAATATCGGCTACTGGAGCGATCACCAGATCATCTATCTGCAGAAGCTGCTGGAGATGTCGGCTCGTTTCCATCCCGGCCGGCTACAGGCTTTGCTGGGCCGGCGCATCTTCAGCCACGCCAACGTCCCGTATCGCATCAAACCGTACACGGCACTGCTGGCGGATTGGTACGACACCATCGAGTTCGATAGGGTCCTCGACGAGGAGATCGCTGGGACCGTGTCAGCGCTGGGGACCGATGGCAAACTCGTGCTGACGGATGAGGGCGAGGTCCTCCACGTGACCCTGGCGGAGAAGCTGTTGATCCTGCTGCTGGCCAAGCTCGGGAACTTCGTACCCGAGGGCGGTATCTGGATGAACACGCAACGTCCTGAGTGGAATGATGCCAACAACGCGCTGGTCGGCAAAGGCCTCTCGCTCGTGACCGCGTGCTATCTGCGTCGCACCATCGCTTTCTACAGGGACCTGGTGGCGGGCGTTGATGCAGACGTGGCGGTGATGCAGGAGGTAGGCCAGCTTCTGACTGCAATGGGCACGGTCCTCGAAGCGCACCGGCCCACATTGCAGAGTGGTTTCACGGATGAGGAACGCCGCGTCGTGTTGGATGGACTGGGCCAGGCGTGCAGTGACTATCGGTGGCAGATCTATGAGCACGGTGTGTCCGGCGAGGTCGTTTCGCTGGACAAGGATTCTCTGGTGGCCTTCCTCGATCTGGCGCTTCAGTACGTCGAGCACACGCTGAGGGCCAACAAACGCCCGGATGGCCTGTATCACGCCTACAATATCCTGAGCCTCGGGGACGGCGCCGACGCGCTGGGGCCACCCACCGCGTCGGTGGGCGAACCTACCGCGGTGGTAGGCCACCTCTACGAGATTCTGGAGGGGCAGGTGGCGATGCTCTCATCGGGGATGCTGTCGAGTGAGGAGAGCCTCGCCTTGCTGCAGGGCCTGAGGAAGAGCGCTATGTACCGCGCCGACCAGCACAGCTATATGCTCTATCCCGACAGGGACTTGCCCGGTTTTCTCCGCAAGAACTGCATGTCCGAGGCGCAGGTCGCGGGTTCGAAGCTCATTGCGAAGCTGGTCGAGGCCGGGGACCGAACCCTGATCCTGAGGGACGAGAACGGTGTCACTCACTTCAACGGCGCGTTCAGAAATGCCAAGGGTGTGGAGCAGGCACTGGCGGATCTGAGAGAGCGAGAAGCGTATGCCGATCTGGTGGACCAGGAGTCGGCGCTGATCCTGGAGCTGTTCGAGGACGTTTTCCAGCACAGCCAGTTCACGGGTCGATCGGGCACTTTCTTCGCCTTTGAGGGATTGGGCAGCATCTATTGGCACATGGTATCCAAGCTGCTGCTCGCTGCTGAGGAGAGCTATCTACGGGCCGTCGAGCAAGGTGCGGATCAGGCTGTGTGTGAAGCGCTGCTGGCAGCCTACTACGATATCCGCCAGGGATTGGGGTTCAACAAGTCGCCGGAGGAGTACGGCGCGTTCCCGACCGATCCCTATTCGCACACTCCGGCGGGGCAGGGCGCAAAGCAGCCGGGCATGACGGGATTGGTAAAAGAGGAGATCCTGACCCGACTGGGTGAGTTGGGGGTGGTTGTCGACCACGGCGTACTGGCATTCAAGCCAACGATGTTGCGGGCAAGCGAATTCCTCGATGCGCCGGCCAGGTTCGACACCATCGACCTGCAGGGCGGGACGCGATCCCTGGATCTGCCGGCGGGCGCGCTGGCTTTCACCTATTGCCAGGTCCCGGTAGTTTATCTGGCTGGGGAGCAGGAGAAGATCGAGGTTCACTTCGCCGACGGTAGTGTTGAGGATGTGGCGGGCAATGAGCTGCCCGCCGAGATCAGCGCGTCCATCTTCAAGCGGGAGGGGCGTGTGGTGCGGGTGGCTGTTTATACCCGCGTCGCGGTGTAGCGAGCGATCTGTGTCCGGGGCTCAAAGCTTGCAGAAAAGCTTTGAGCCCTTTTCCAACGGCGGCGATTCCCTTCGTTATTGCTGCTTTGAGAATGGCTTCCGCTCCCGGGCCTAAAGGCTTGGCTGCAGGCTTTAGGGCCTTCTTCGCGTCACATTTTCACACTTGCGTGGTGTGCTGATGCACATGGCGTCTACTTCGAAAATGGCACCTTGCACTGTCGAGCAGAGGGTCGGGCACGACGGCCCGACCTACAAAGATCTGCATGTAGGCCGGGCTCCCCTGCGAGGACAGGCTGTCGTGCCCGGCTATCTGGCGAACTCCGTGGATTCGCGATAGTAT
>JAGHDT010000073.1 GCA_021159805.1 Anaerolineae bacterium | reverse complement strand
TTGATGAATTTGCACAAATCAGCTCTCAGGCAATCTGCGTAAACCCCGGCAATGCCTTTAACTGCTATTGGCCCATGCCCTTTCGAAAGCATGCGCGCATCACCATCGAGAACCAGCATCAGGGCGCCATCCCTTCCGGGTTTTTCTACCAGATCACCTATGCACTGACCGAGGTCCCGGAGAATGCAGCCTATTTTCACGCCCAGTGGCGCCGTTCGCTGACCAGCCGCGAACACCCCGAACACATCATCCTGGATGGCATACAGGGCAAGGGACACTACGTAGGCACATTCCTGGCCTGGACACAGCTATCCAACGGCTGGTGGGGCGAAGGCGAGATAAAGTTCTACATGGACGGCGACGCAGATTACCCGACCATCTGTGGCACCGGCACCGAGGATTATTTCGGCGGCGCGTGGTGCTTCATCACCAAAGGGCAGGGCACAACCACCTACTCGACCCCCTTCCTGGGCTATCCCCTCTACCGCCAGGAGGCGGGTGAGGTGCCAAAGCACGGTCTCTATCGCTGGCACATCATGGACCCTATCCGGTTCAAACAGGACCTCAAGGTGACCATCCAGGCACTTGGCTGGTGGCCTAACAGGAAATTCGAGCCGCTCACCGACGACATCGCCTCGGTCGGTTACTGGTACCAGCAAGAACCGCACGCACCATTCCCCAACATGCCGCCCGTTCACGAGCGGTGGGCGCGATAGGAGAGATGATGATGACACAGGAAATCGTACCCCCACAACGAGCACTATTTGTCGCCGCTCACCCGGACGATATCGAGTTTGCAGCGGCGGGCACAGCTGCGAAATGGGCGCAGGCTGGAACCAGGGTCAGGTATGTGCTGGTGACCAGCGGCGATATCGGCACTCTCAGCCCGGGCATCACTCACGAGGAGCTGGCCCGCATCCGCGAGGCGGAGCAGCGCGCCGCGGCCCGCGTCATCGGCATAGACGAGAGCGATGTCGTCTACCTGGGCTACCACGATGGTCAGGTGGAGCCGACCTTGATCCTGCGCCGCGACCTGGCGCGTGAAATCCGTCGCTTCAAGCCGGATACTGTGGTCTGTTTCGATCCGACCCGTTTATTCGCCGGGCGGGGGTATATCAACCACCCTGATCATCGGGCGGTGGGCCAGGCGGCCCTGGACGCCGCCGCGCATGCCGCTGCATGGCCGCTGGGCTTTCCCGAGCTGCTCCAAGAAGGATTGGAGCCACACGCCGTAGAAGAGATCCTGATCACATTCGCGTCACGACCTGATACCTGGATTGATATCGCCGACACCCTCGATCTCAAGATCGAGGCCCTCCGACAGCACGTCAGCCAGTTCCCCGACGGCCAGGTTCCGGAGGAACTGCTCCGCGAGTGGGCCATCGAATGCAGAAAACCGGCCGGACTCGCCTACGCCGAAGCATTTAGGCGGATTATCCTGAGCGTAGGACTCACTGTGGAGGGGCTGGAGGAACAACCTTGATTCTACAAAGGAGTGCACAACTATGAAACCAACAGACATCAATATTGCCGTCGTGCCGGTGGCGGGGCTTGGATCCCGTCTACTGCCCGCCACCAAATCGCAACCCAAAGAGATGCTGCCGGTGGGTCGCAAGCCGGTGGTGCAGTACGTAGTGGAAGAACTCACGCAGGTGGGGGTGAACCAGATTCTGTTCATCACCGGGCCCGGGAAGAGATCGATAGAGAATCACTTCGACCTCAACCAAGAACTGACCCAGATCCTGCGCGAGACCGGCAAGGAGGACTTGCTGGCGGAGCTCGACTTCGAACGCAACCCGACCCAGTACTTCTATACACGCCAACGCCAGCTTCTGGGTCTGGGACACGCCGTTCTGTGTGCCAAACACTTCGTGGGCGAACAGCCCTTCGTGGTGGCGCTGGGGGACTCGATCATTGGCATGAACGCGCAGAGCGATATGGTGCAGCGCATGAAGCAGTGCTATGTGGAAAAGCATGCGTCGGCGGTCATCGCCTTCGAGACGGTGCCGAGACAGGACGTGTATCGCTATGGGATTGCGGCACCCAAGAGCGATGATGACGTCTTCGAGTTGGCGGACGTCATCGAGAAGCCTTCGGTGGCAGAAGCACCCAGCAACCTGGCCATCGCCGCGCGTTACGTCTTCAGCCCGGCTATCTTCGGCGCCCTGGAACAGACCGGCTTTGGCGCAGGGGACGAGATCCAACTGACCGACGCCATCCGCCGGTTGATCCGGGAGGGGCACAAAGTGTATGGCATGCGCCTGCGAAAAGACGAGAAGCGATACGACATTGGCAATTTCGGCGCTTACTTTCGCGCTTTTGTGGAATTTTCTCTAGCTGACGAGAAATATGGCGCGGACCTGAAACACCATTTGGAGGAATTGCTCCATGTTGATCATACGTAAGCGGGGTTACGCTCGCGCCGGACTGCTGGGCAACCCGTCCGATGGTTACAACGGCAAGACCATCTCCATCATCCTGCGTAACTTTTGGGCGGATGTAGTATTGTACGAATGGGATTCGGTAGACATTGTCCTGGCCAAGCAAGATCGGGCCCGTTTCCGCTCGATCTACGATCTGGCAGAAGACGTGGAACTACACGGCTATTACGGTGGCATCCGGCTCATCAAAGCCACCATCAAAAGTTTTGTGGACTACTGCCACGCGCAAGAGATCACACTGCACGACCAGAATTTCTCCGTGCGCTACCAGACCAATATCCCCCAACAGGTGGGGCTGGCGGGGTCCAGCGCCATCATCACAGCGACACTTCACGCCTTGATGGAGTTTTACGGCGTAGATATGCCCCTGCCGGTACAGCCCACTTTCGTCCTTGCGGTGGAGGGAGCCTTGGGCATTGCCGGCGGCCTGCAAGATCGCGTGATCCAATGCTACGAGGGGCTGGTTTATATGGATTTTGCCAAGGAAAAAGGAAGGACCGTCGCCGGATTGACGCATTATGACTATGAGCCAATGGACCCCGCCCTGCTGCTTCCCATTTACGTGGCCTATCACGCTACCTTGGGCGAACCCACCGAAATCTTCCACAACGACATCCGGAGTCGCTACAACAGGGGCGATTCTCTGATTGTCAAGGCGATGGAAGATTTTGCTCAGCTGGCCCAAGATGGACGGCAGGCGATTCTGGAGAGAGATGCGGCCCGTTTGAACCAGCTGATCGATGAGAATTTCGACCTGCGCAACAGCATCTTCGCTTTGGCTCCCTGGCAGATCCAGATGATAGAAACTGCCCGAGCGTGTGGCGCTTCCGCGAAATTCGCCGGTTCCGGCGGCGCTATTGTTGGCGTTTACCAGGATGAAGCTATGTTCCAGGAGCTGACCGGCCGGCTCGAGGCTATCGGCGCACTGGTTATCAAACCTCAGATTTTTCCCTCCAGCAAGGAGACGTAGGAAGAGATGGCCGTCAAGGCAGCACTGACGGACGATGAGTTTGTGAGGTTTCTCTCACTGTACGATCTGGGAGCATACGCTCAATCGGAAGCTATCCAACAGGGCACAGTACAAACGAACTATTTCATACAGACCACCCAAGGCAAGTTCGTGTTTCGATACTATGAAAATCGCTCCAGAGAAGGGGTCTTGTTTGAGAGTGATTTGCTCGCGTATCTCACAGAGCATCATTATCCGTCTCCGACCCAGGTAAAGAATACACAGGGTGCATACGTGAGTATGTATCTCCATAAACCGTATGTGATCTTTGAATTCGCTGAAGGTCAGCCGATAGAACACCCAAGCGCCTATCATTGGCAGCAACTCGTACAGAAGGCTGCGGAATTGCAGAGACTGACACAGGATTTTCGTTCACGGTATACATCGCATCGCTGGAATTATGACGCTGATCTGTGCCGGACGCTGGCACATGCGGAAGCCACGCGGATCAATACGAAAAGCGCCCGTGACAAATTCGCGTGGCTAGAGCACGAACTGACGACGCTTGATCTCCCACCGTCACTACCCAAGGGGATTTGCCATTGTGATTTTCACTTCTCAAATGTACTCTTTCAAGGGGATGAATTGGCTGCCTTGCTCGATTTTGACGATGCGAACTATACGTTCCTGCAGTTCGATCTGGTGGGCTTGATTGAGTATTGGGCATGGCCTCACACCATTGACATACTCGATGTGGCAAAAGCTCGCAGCGTCGTGCAGGAGTATATGAAGCACCGTCGGTTCCCTTTGATTGAGCAGCAACATTTGTACGATGTGTACAAGTTGAGTATTTTGTTTGATTGTGTGTGGTATTTTGGCAGAGGGTCTGCCGACGATTTCAAGGAGAAAAGAAAGATAGAAGCTTTGAATAGCTTGGGCAGGCAGAGATTCTTTGATGAGTTCTTCCGCTGATAAGTAGTGCGGCTGCTTGGCCGGTTAGCTCGCCAAGCAGCGGTTGCTGCCCAATTTACCGTCCAAATACCAAGAGCGGGTAGACGCTTTTGTGCAGGGCATAATCGCCCGCCGCGACCTGCCGAATAGACCCGCCTGGCAAGAGGTTATGCAGATCACGCGGCGTTGTGGGGCTACTTTCTGACCGATGAGCTCCACCTGCGGAACTTCGAAAATCTAGCCCAGCTGACATGCGCTTTTCAGCCCCGCGATCCGGAGCGTGTGCCGCTTATCGACTTGTCGACCTCTTTCCGAACTATGCCGGCCCCGACCACCTGGCAACGGTGGATTACGAACATCACGTGCAGGGGTTCTTGGAGACGGTTCAGTCGCCGATCCAATGTTGTGATCATTACGCGCTGATGGAATGGAGAAACAGACCCGAATACTGTGCCAACCTGGAGGTCACGGGCCGGCAGTCGGGAAGGATATCAGGACTGAGGACGGGAGGATCACCGTGAGTACAATAACCAAGTCGCTGTATGGCTTTTCGCCCAAGCTGGCGCCCTTTGTGGGCAAGACGCCGGCCGAGCAGGTGGCCCTGCTCCAATCCTGGGGAAACACGGTCGTCTTTGGCGGTTATCAGAGCCTCGCGTTCGTGGACGCTGTTCACGCTGCAGGTCTCAAGATATATGCCGAGTACGGGTGCTTTGTCGGGAAGAACTGGTGGACCAAGGTGCCCGACAGCCGGCCGATCACCGACGAAAGGAAGCCATTGGAGGCGGACGATGGGTACCACGGTGTGAACCCTACCACGACGCAGGTGCGCCAGGAGCGGCTGGAGGGACTGGAAAAGCTGGTCACACAGCACGCCATCGACGGCGTGTGGCTCGATTTCATCCGTTGGCCTTGTCATTGGGAATCCCCCGATCCACCTTTGCCCCGCACCTCTTTTGACCCCTACACGCTGGCGCTCTTCAGCCGGAACAAAGGCATCGATCTTCCCACCGGCGATACCGTGACTGCTGCACGCACGGTACTGGATCATTACGAAGACGAGTGGACGTCCTGGCGCTGCGAGCAGATCACCTCCTGGGTCGGGGAGGCTAGGGCTGTGCTCAAGCGTCTCCGTCCCGATGTCATTCTGGGCTTGTTCGGCGTGCCCTGGCGGGTGGCAGATCACGACGGGGCCTTTCTCAAGACCGTCGGGCAGGACTACCGCGCCTTGGGAGAGCACGTGGACGTCTTCTCGCCCATGGTCTACCACCTGATGTGTGGCCAGCCCCCCAGTTGGATCGGCGAGGTCACGGAGGAGGTCCATAACCTGAGCGGCAAGCCGGTTTGGCCCATTATCCAGTCGGTGAACCAGCCTTTAGCCCCCCTGTCAGCCGAGGAGTACGGCCAGGCATTGGATGTCGCATTGCGCAGCCCCGCATCGGAAGGTGTGCTGGTTTTTCAGATGGAAGCTGCTCTGGATGACGCCAAACTGGAGGTCACAAAGTCCAGGTTCGGATCATAGCCAACCACAGAAGACAGGGAGGAGCTTGTCTTCGTAGCAGACGCCACGTGAGTTCACGCGCGCGCGCGCGCACACCACGCAAGCATGATAATGCGACGCGAAGAACGGCCCAAAGCCGCGATCGAGACTAGACGAAGGGCTTTGGGCCCGCAGAGCGGATCGGAGAAGGTTATTTCCGAAGGAGGCAATGAGCTATGTCACGTAGACAGGTGATTCCCGGTATCCAGGAAGAAATGTTCGCACACGAGGGTCTCACTCAAGATGTAGTATTGTGGGAAGATGGCCTACGCGCGGATACCGGCCCAGGGCATTTTGAATGGTGGTATTTTGACGCGCATCTCCAGGATGGTTCTACAGCGGTGATCGTTTTCATGACCAAATCCCTCATCAACCGCCGCTCACCGCTGACGCCCGGCGTGCAGGTGACAATTACGCGGCCCGATGGCACAAAAGAGGTGGCACTGTCCTTCTTCGCCCCTAGTCAGTTTTCGGCCTCCCGTGAGTCTTGTGACGTCCATATTGACGATAACTGGGTGCGCGGCGACTTGCATCGCTACGAACTGCACGTCAAAATGGATTAGCGGCTGATCTGACGTTCACCGGACGGGTGCCGCCCTGGCGTCCCGGCGTGGGCAAGAGCTATTACACCACAGATCTATCCCGTTATTTTGGCTGGCTGCCGGCCATTCCTTTTGGCGACGTGGAGGGTACACTGACCTACGACGGGCAAACGCACGTGGTGCAGGGCCGCGGCTATCACGACCACAATTGGGGCAATGTGGATCTGCCGACGGTGATGTCGCATTGGTACTGGGGACGGGCAAACGTGGGCGGTTTTCACACCATCTTTGTCGAACAGGTCTCCACCAAAAAGTATGGCTCTCAAAAGCTGCCGGTGTTTATGCTAGCGCAAGGCAACCGCATCCTGATCGGCGATGGACGCCCGCTAACCCTGCAGCTTGCCGATTGGCAAACTCACTCTTGCGGCAAACAATATCCACGCCAGCTTGATTTTCACTGGCGGGGCGAGGAAGGAACAGTACACTTGGCGCTGCGCCATCCGCAGCAAATCGAGGCGACCAGCCTGTTGACCGCGCTACCCAGGTGGAAACAATGGCTATTGGGGTGGTTGGTCAATCCCTACTATTTCCGCTTCAACGCCGAACTGGAACTGCGCGTTGACCTGGATGATGTTCAAGCCGTGGAGCGGGGCAGCGCATTGTACGAGATGATGCTGCTGCGCTGAACTGTCTCTTGCCATTGGCTATTCTCGAAAGGAGACTACGATGGATCAGATTTCATTTGCCATTGGTTTGTGGTGCGCGCCGCCGCCGGAACTGGCGCACTATCAAGAAATGGCCGACTGTGGTTTCACAGTTGTGCCTGTAGTGGTCGAGTCCCCACAACAGGGCCGTCTGGTTTTGGATCTGGCGCAGCAGGTAGGCGTCCAAATCGCAATTGCCGACCCGCGCATCCACCGCGACCTGCCGAGTGAACCCGCCTGGCAGGAGGTCGTGCAGACAGTCATAGATGATTACGCGGATCACGCGGCGTTGTGGGGCTACTTGCTGACCGATGAGCCGCACGTGCGGCACTTTGAAAACCTGGCTCAGCTGACACGCGCTTTTCAGTCCCGCGATCCGGAGCGTGTGCCGCTTGTCAACCTCTTTCCCAACTATGCCAGCCCCGACCAACTGGGAACAGTGGAGTACGAACCTCACGTGCAGGCGTTTCTGGAGACGGTTCAACCGCCAATCCTCTCCTATGATCACTACGCGCTGATGGAATGGGGGGACAGACCCGAGTACTTTGCCAATCTGGAGATCATCCGCCGCCAGGCATTGCGCGCCGGCGTTCCCTTCTGGAATGTCATCCTCTCCACCCCCCATTTCGACTATCGTGATCCCTCGCCGGCCGATTTGCGCTGGCAAGTCTACACGACGCTGGCCTACGGCGGGCAGGGCATTGTCTATTTCACGTACTGTACGCCCGACGCGGAGAACTATCGGAACGGCATCATCGGCCTATACGGTCAGCGAACGCCAAAATACGATGTGGTGCGCCGGCTCAACCTGGAAATGCAGCATCTTGGCCCACACCTGCAGCGGCTCACCTCAAGCGGCGTCTACCATTGGCCGGACGCTCCGCAGGGAGCCATGTCGTTGCCCGGCGATGGACTGGTGACAAGCATAGAGGGCGGCGAGTTTGTGCTGGGGGAGTTTGTGGATGATGAGGGGCTACCCTGGCTGATGGTCGTCAACCGCGACCGCGAGCACGCCGCGTGGACAACACTGCGCCTGCGCACGCACCACTCTGTGATCAGCGAGGTCTCCCCCAAAAGCGGACAATTACGTTCCGTCTCGCGGGACCAGGGCGTGCAAGCTGAACATGTCTATGCGGATGGTATGGTTGTGAGTTTCTGGCTAGCGCCGGCAGGGGCGCGGCTGCTTCGGCTGGGCGCCGGTAGCGGAGAGCGCGGTCGGGCAGGTCGGGGTGAGGTGCGGGAAGCTTAGGGGAGGCACAGCCAGTATAGACACACCGGATCAAGATCCAGAGAACAGTGAGGAGCGTCAAATGACCAAGGCAGAACCGGCTCAGGACAGCAGGACAAGGCCCAAACGACTCGTCGTCGGCATCACCGGCGCCAGCGGCATGATCTACGGCGTTCGGCTGCTGCGGGCGCTCAGGGCCATGCAAATAGAGACCTATCTGGTGATGACGGCACCTGCAGAGACGACGTTGTCGCAAGAGATGTCGATGACCCCGGCAGAGATCAAGGCTATGGCCACTCGGTGCTATGACCCAGACGACTTCGCCGCCCCCATCGCCAGCGGCTCCTTTGTCACCGATGGTATGGTCGTGGCGCCCTGCTCCATCAAGAGCCTGTCAGGCATCGCCAACAGTTACGCCGACAACCTGCTGATACGGGCCGCAGATGTGACGCTAAAAGAGGGACGCTCTCTTATCCTGATGGTACGCGAGACGCCGCTGCATCTGGGGCATCTGCGCCTGATGGTCCGCGCCGCCGAGATCGGCGCCGTGATCTTCCCCCCGGTGCCGGCCTTCTACGCCCATCCCACAAGCGTGGACGAGCTGGTGGATCAGAGCGTCGGGAGAGTTCTCTCGCGCCTGGGGATCGGCAACGATCTGTACAAGGTGTGGGAGGGGATGACCTCACCCCTACCCTAACCCTCCCCCTCTCCTTGCCGGCGGACCGGCAGGAGAGGGGGAGGGAAGAGATCGAGTGTTGTGCATCGTGGAGGGTTATTGTCGAAGTATCCCTCATGCTCGCCGGCGCACACCACGCAGCATGAAAATGTGCGCCCTATTCTGCTCGGGCCGGTGTCTATTTGTGACATATGACCCCTGGCCTAGCCAGTTGCTGCTTTAGGCGCGTCATCTTGGTGCTGGAGATGTGGATGACGAGCCAGCACATCCGGATGATGCTCACGGATGATCTCAACATAGGCACTTACCAATCGCAAACTGATGCTGAGGATACCAGAAACCTCCTCAAGTGAGAACTGCCGCTCCAGAAGTTTGAGTACGTGCTTGTATGTCTGCACGTAGTTCTCGACTGATGTCAGACTGTGCTCTACCGGGAGCAGTTTGCAGATCTCATGTTCCAGATGCCCGGCTTCGAACAACCGTATCACCTCCACTTTGTGGGTTATGGTCCCGCCCACGTCTTGGACCGTCCCCCGGTACGGTAGTATCCGTCCTTCCGCAGCCTGGAACCGCTGGATCGCTCGTGAGACTTGCTTGCGGTGCACTAGGCAGATAGCTGCCACGTCGCTCTGCGCCAACACACCCCCTTGAGCCATGGTTTGCTCCAACAGTCGCGCTTGGCGCTGTTGGCGTACCTTCTCATAGGACTCACCCCCCGCCAACGCTGTCAACTCTTCCGCAGTTATCAAGTCCAACACTACCGGCACCATCGGGATCTCCCGCATCTGCGTGTGCGCATGCTTGCGACCATCATTCGCCACCGCCATCCACAGCATTTGCCCAGGCTGCAACAGCTGCGCAGGCCTCACAAAGGCCGCCACCGTTTGCAGTATCTCCGCTATGATCGCGTCGGCCACCACCGGCCCACGCGCATATCCGAAGTCGTTCATGAACTGTTGGCGCAGCACACTGAACAGCGTCTTGTCCTTCAGCGGCGCAAACGTCTCTTCGCGGTCACTCCGTGCCACCATTAGCCCCCCCCTTTCCCAGAGGTTTCCGCCTCTGGCTTCTCTGAGAGCTTTGGCGACACCCTCGGTGTCAGGATGGTCCCTTTCAGCCGTGTCAAGGTGCGTTGATGTTCTGGTACATTCAGCTCTGTGTACAGGTTCTGGTACTCGCCGATGAGCTTCTCTGAGATGCCTACCACACTTTCCATCTGCGCCCTGCTCAACTCACGATCTGTCAGCACCATCACCAAGGCAAAGTGGCGCAGATAACGCGCCATACTCCCTATCCCGTGATTCCCCAGCGCCCGTGAGATCTTTGTGAAACTCAGATCGCGCACGTATTTGCGGATTACCGGGATCTTGTGCGACACTCCGCGACCCATATCCTGGATCTCTCCGCGTGACGGCAACCGCTGCCCCTGCCCCCGGTACCACTCAAACACCCGTTTGATTGTGCGTGTGGATATCCCCAGAATACACGCCAGATCTTCCTGACTCAGTGCCCCACCCTGGGCCAAGGCTTCATAGACCAGTCGTTGTACCCGCAACCGTCGCTGCGCCTCGGCACCCGCCTGCGCCCATACCGCTTGATCGGCCTCATTTATCAAGGTCAGCTCTACCGGCACCTTGCGACATTGCTGCAACGCTTTCCCCGGCGGCTCCGTGATCGCTATCGCCTGGTATGTGATCTGCCCCGCTTGACGCGCGCTCCCACTTTGCTCCTCTACCAGCTCGCAGACACGTTGTGCCAGTACCCGCGCCTCAACCCGTGACAATCCATACCCCATCTCCAACTCCACTCGCACTGTCCCCAACGTTGACTTCGCTCCCAACCGCTCTTCTGTGCCCTGATCCATATGTCCCCCTTGCCCCGTTTGGGGCCAGTCTACCATCTAGGGGTCATATGTCACAATGTCCCACCGTGCCCCTCTTTGCGTTGAGCGCTCGACACAAAGACGGGCGCGGTGAGACACCGGCCCGAGCAGAAAAGACTAGGTATTTTCATGCTTGCGTGGTGTCCGCTGGCGGACGTGACGTCTACTTCGAAAATAGCACTTTGCACTGTCGAGCAAGTGGTCGTGCCCGGCTACCTGGCGATCTCTGCTCGACCTATTTTCATGCTTGCGTGGTGTCCGCTGGCGGACATGGCATCTGCTTCGTAAATAACCACCTACGACCTACTCT
>JAGHDT010000225.1 GCA_021159805.1 Anaerolineae bacterium | reverse complement strand
TGAGACGAGCGAGACAAAGCTTATCTTCGCCGCGGCGGCGCATCTGGGTGTGTCGGCGCCGGGGGTAGTGACCTATGCGGCGCGGAATTGCCCTTGGTCTCCCCACATCATCGCGCGCTCCAGACTCCGCCCTGGCGAGAAGCTCGAAGTGGAGAAGGTAGTCACGGTCTACACCTCTCGCGAGATGCAGGACCCCTACGGCACCGCTGTGCGCGAGGTGCGGGCGGCAGCAACGCGTGGCGTCACGGTCCTCAGGCGGGACCACGAGGCTGCGTGGGCTGATCTGTGGCGGACGTGCCGCGTGGAAATTGAGGGCGATGAGGAGGCAGAGCGAGCTGTGAGGTTCAGTCTCTACCAGCTGCTGATCGCAGCGTCGCGCACTGATGATCGTGTGAGCATTCCGGCCAAGACGCTGAGTGGGTACGGGTATCGAGGCCACGTTTTCTGGGACGCCGAGATCTTCATGCTGCCCTTCTTCACTTACACTCGGCCTGAGATCGCTCGGAATCTGCTTATGTATCGCTACCATACGCTGCCCGGCGCACGCCGCAAGGCTGCCTCGCAGGGCTACGCCGGGGCGATGTATGCGTGGGAAAGCGCTGTTACCGGCGACGAGACGACGCCGCGTTGGGTGCCGGTCTGGGTCGAGGAGCACGGCGAGGATGAGCTAGTTCGCATCTGGTGCGGTGATATCGAGCTTCACATCACCGCGGATGTCGCCTATGCCGTCACGAGGTATTGGCGGGCCACCGGAGATAGTGCTTTCATGCGTGACTTTGGCGCCGAGATCGTGCTGGAAACGGCCAGTTTCTGGGGATCCAGGGCGACGTGGGACGAAGCGCGCGGGGCGTATGTGATTGATGATGTAATAGGCCCGGATGAGAACCACGACCACGTGGACAACAATGCCTACACCAACGGGTTGGCCCGCTGGAATCTCCGCACAGGGCTTGAGGTATTGTCTTGGCTGCGCGACCACTATCCCAAGACGGCGGCCAGGCTTGAGGTGCAGCTGGGCCTTACCCCTGAGCGACTAGCACAGTGGACATCCGTCATCTCGGGTCTCGTGCTGGACGTCGACCCCAAGACCAAGATCATCGAGCAGTTCGACGGGTTCAGGCGGCTGCGCACTGTTGACTTTGCCTCCTATGAGCCGCGCACGACATCTTTCCAGGGGCTGTTGGGCATCGAGAAGACCCAGCAGTGCCAAATTCTGAAGCAGCCCGATGTGCTGATGCTGATGTATCTGCTGCCCGATGAGTTCGATCAAGAGACGCTTGAGGCCAATTGGCAGTACTACACGCCGCGCACGGACCTATCCTACGGGTCCTCACTGGGACCGGCCATACAAGCTGCGCTGGCTGCCGGCATGGATGATGCGGAGATGGCCTATCGCTATTTCATGGTCGCGGCTCAGACAGATCTGGGTAACATGCGCGGCAATACCCAGGACGGCGTCCACGGGGCAACGGCCGGGGGTCTCTGGCAAGCGGTGGTCTTCGGCTTTGCCGGCATCACGTTCACTGACGAAGGTCCGGTCGCGCATCCCAACCTTCCGGCTTCGTGGACCCGGCTGGCGTTCCATCTCCAGTACGGCGGCAAACGCTTCGATTTCGATCTCCGTCCCTAGAGCTTGCCCCCTGCTTGACCCGGCCTCTTTCCAACAAGTCGTTGGAGAGGGGGCGGGGGCTTCAGAATAGGCTGGAGGTACTCCGATGGTAGGACGATGGCCTGTTTCTGGGCATCAGCTCCCGTGGTGACACCTGCCTATCAGGTGTTTTCCTTGACGCGACGGGACTTGCGGGTATCTTGATGGAGGATGCCGAGGTGGTGGTGGCTGTCTTGCAGGAGCTTGCAGAGCGCGCCAGCCGCGCAGTGAGCACATTGCAGGCACGATCTCGCACGGGCGTGGGGCACAAGTCCGACTGGCCGGACGTGGACCGATCGGGCTTGGCCCCGTAGAAGTTTCACACAGGAGGAGCTCGGTAGCTACACGTTTTTGGAGAGAAGGGCGAGATGGGGGCCGCTGCTGCGGCTCGCACGGCAGAGCTGCTAAATGCGGCGATTGCTGAACGGGGTGAGGCGACACTGATTCTGGCGACCGGGATGAGCCAGTTCGAGATGCTAAGCCATTTGGTGAAGGCCGTGGTGGATTGGTCGAAGGTCACGGTCTTTCACCTGGATGAGTATCTGGGGGTGCCCGAATCGCACCCGGCGAGCTTCCGCAAGTACCTCAAAGAGCGTTTTGTGCAGCAGGTCTCCGGCTTGCGTGTGTTCTACTTTGTGGACGGCGAGGCTGCTGACCCAGAGGCTGAGTGCCGGCGGTTGGGCGAGTTGATCGCGGCGCGTCCGGTAGATGTGGCCTGCATCGGTATCGGCGAGAACGGCCATTTGGCTTTCAATGATCCCCCTGCCGACTTTGAGACAGAGGCTGCCTACATCGTTGTGACCCTCGATGAGGCGTGCCGTCGCCAGCAGCTGGGGGAGGGGTGGTTCCCAACCCTGGAAGCTGTTCCCGCCCAGGCAATCTCTATGGGTATCCGTCAGATTATGAAGAGCAAGGCGATCATCTGCACGGTGCCCGATGCGCGCAAGGCGCAGGCGGTCAAGGGCGCTGTCGAGGGTCCCGTGACGAATCTGCTGCCCTCATCGATCCTCCAGGAACACCCGCAGTGTGACATGTATATGGACGAGCCGGCGGCGGCGCTGCTGAGTTAGGCTGCTGCCGAGGAGGACAGAGGGCACCCACAAGGGGCGTGCCCCTGGGTGCTCCTACAGTGTATGGTTGCGGATTGAGCGGGTGCTGTAGGGGCAGGGCTTGTCCCTGCCCCTACAGGGAGCGCGTCTACAAGGGGTGCCTCTACCAGTGATCGGAGAGCCTATGAGTGGTATTCGTGGATTCGTTGACCTGCAGGTCAACGGTTTTGTGGGAATTGAGTTCGCGGACCCAGCGCTGACACGGGCGGGGATCGAGACGGCCTTTCGTGCCGTTCTGGCGCGCGGCACGGCGGCGTTCCTGCCGACGCTGATCACCAGTCCCCTCGAGACCTACCGGCGGAATATCCCGCTGCTGGTCGAGGCGATGCGGTCGGATGAGTTCAAGGGACGTGTGCTGGGGCTGCATCTTGAGGGACCGTTCATCTCCTCGCAACCCGGCGCTGTGGGCGCGCACGATCCGGCATATGTCCGTCTTCCCGATGTGGCGATGCTGGAAGAGCTGTTGGGTTTGGGCCAGGGCCAGGTGCGGCTGCTGACCGTGGCTGCCGAGGTACCGGGTGTGGAGTCGTTGATTCGTTTCGCCCGGTCGCGGGGTGTGACGGTCTCCATCGGACACTCGCTTTTCTCCTCGGCTGACCTCAGACGCGCACACGCTGCCGGGGCGCGGGCACTGACACATCTGGGCAATGGGCTGCCCAACCAGCTGCCTCGCCATCCCAACCCGATGTGGGATGGGTTGGCCGACGACGGGTTCACCGCGATGATCATCACCGACGGGCATCAT
>JAGHDT010000217.1 GCA_021159805.1 Anaerolineae bacterium | reverse complement strand
GGCGCGGGCTCCCCTACGACGTGACCAAGGGCGCGCTGGACGCGATGACGCGCGCCATGGCCCTGGAGTTGGCGGCGTACGATATCCGGGTCAACGGCGTGGCGCCCGGGGCAACCCTCACGGAGCGCTGGCCCGACACCAACCATCCCCGTATGCGGGCCGTTGTAGAGCGGATCCCGCTGAAGCGCTTCGGCCAGGGATTGGACATCGGTGCCGCAATAGCCTTCCTGGCGTCAGATGATGCCGCCTACATCACAGGGCAGACGCTCTACGTCGACGGCGGCATCACCGCGCAGCTCTCGCCGCCCGGACAGCCGATCTAGTCGCAGGCGCCTGATAGAAGTCAAGAACGACTAGCAGGCTGTCGGGGAACTGCTTTGTGCGGCTGAGAAACCCGGTTCTTGGCCATTGATTGCCCTGCTCAAACGCAATACGGCCGTTATTTCATGCCTAAGAACCGGTTTCTTGACTTTTCCGACAGCCTGCTAGAAGTGACCTTTCAGGTCGAACTGCACCTTTAGCGCATCGATCAGCTGGTTGGCCTTCCCCTCGGTATCAGCCTCGGAGAAAATCCGCAGAACCGGCTCGGTGCCGGAGAAACGCATCAAAGCCCAATTGTCATTCTCGAAGAAGAACTTGGTGCCGTCCAACGTCGAGATCCGCTCGACCTTATAGCCGCCCAGAGCGCACGGTGTGCTCTCGTGAGCTACGATCATCGCCTCCAGCTGCTTCGGAACGATGATGCGCATCTCGGGCGTCGCCGGCAGGTTCACTTCCACGGAGACCAGGTTTCCCGTGATCCCACGAACGTGCTCTAGCAGCTCAGAAATAGTCTTCCCTGTCTTGGCTAGCATCTCCACGATCAGCGCCGCGGCGAAGATACCATCCTTGCCGAGGATGTGCCCGCGGATCGTCAACCCACCGCTGGACTCACCGCCGAGAACCGCGTCGTGATCGACCATCGCAGCGGAGACATGCTTGAACCCCACGGGCACCTCATACGACTGCTCTCCGAAGTGATGGGCCAGGCGATCGAGCAAATGCGTCGTCGCGAGGTTGCGCACCACGCCACCACGCTCTCCGCGTACCTCATGCATGTACCAGTAGGTCAGCAGCAGGATGTCGTTGACGGTGACATACATGCCGGCCTCATCGACGATGGCGATGCGGTCAGCATCGCCATCCAGCGCCAACCCCAGATCGTAGCCCTCGTTGCGGACGTGTGTCATCAGAAGGCGCAGTCCCTCCATATCCGGTGCCGGGGAGCGACCGCCAAAGAGCGGGTTGTGGCGCTCGTGGATGAAGGCCACACGGCAGCGAGCTTCGGTCAGGATGACCCCCAAGGTCACTTGACCGACACCGTACATCAGATCGACGATAACGCGAAGACCCGCATCACGGATCACGTCAAGATCCACGAGAGCCTCAACGGCATCGATGTAGGCATTGGTATAGTCGCTTATCTTGGCGACACCGGCATCCACCGCAACATCGAGGTCAATCTTGACCACGTCCTCGTTCGTCAACCGGTTGGCCTCGGCCTGGATCGAACGCACTTCATCATCCTGCAGCAGAGAGCCATCGCTGCGGAAGACCTTCAGGCCATTCCATTCCGGAGGATTATGGCTTGCGGTGAAGATCAACCCGTAGGCCGCCTTGGTCTGGGCTGTCGCGTAGGTCACCAGCGGCGTCGGGGCCTCCTCCTTAAGCAGCATCGGCGGGATGTTGTTGCCGGCGAAGACCTCGGCAGCCGCGCGCGCGGCACGGTCCGAGAGGAATCTCCGGTCATATCCGATCAACACTCCCTTCGCCTCGTCACCACGGCACGTGACAGCATTGGCCAGGGCCTGGCAGAGGCGTCGCACGTTGTGCAAGGTGAATCCCTCGCCGATCACGGCGCGCCATCCCCCAGTGCCGAACGCGATGACGTTGCGCTCCTCGTGACGTCGCGGGCGGTAGATACGCTTCTGGAGGATAAAGGATGCTTGCGCCAAATTCTCTCGGGTGTTGATCCCCAGCACTTCATCCTGATCGTAGATCTGGTAGCTCTCAACCCGCATCCCACCACGGATTATGCGGTGGGCTGAGTCAGTGAGTCGATATTCCCCATCCAGGGGGGAGGGCATCAGGGTCTCCAGCACCGAGAAGATCGTGGAGGCGCGGGCGATGTAGGCGCCAACGTTCAGCTCGCGGATCTCGCGTACCTCCGGTGAGGCGTCCATTTCCTCAATGATGTCGATAATCCGCCCGCGTGCGTCGCGGATGATCCGCCCATAGGGCAGGGACTCCTGAACCATAGCGGTCAGCAGCGTAAGATGCGCGGCCTTAAGCCGGTGGCGGTTGAGCAAGCCCAGGATCGAGGAGGGGCGGAAGAGCGGCGTATCCCCGTAGAGGATCAGCAGGTCTCCTTCATAATCCGACAACAACGGCTTGAGCTGGAGAACAGCGTGGCCGGTCCCCCGTGGCCTCTCCTGGATGACGTAAACAAGGTCGGGACGAGACAGATGCTTCTCAACCTGGCTCTCCTTCTCAGGCACGATCAGGATGAGATCCTCAGGCCTCACGACCTGCAGGGCATTCTGAACCACATAATCAATGACGCAGAGATCCCCTAACGGCTGGAGCAGAATCGGCACACCGTCTTCGGTGATGGTCTCCTGGCCCGCAGCCAGAATCACGGCCTTGAGCGGCTGCCGGGCCCCGGCAACGTCGTTCAACTGCATATCAGCCTCCTCTTTCTGTTTCAGCTCCGGCGCTGCCCGTGCTGACGATCGCGCGTCATCGCGGGCAGCCACAGCCAGACGAAATCTGCTATCCCTATCATAGCAGACTATGCACTCAGCCTACCAGTTTGTATAGGACCCATCCATCCGGTGCAAGTGCGGCGCTTCCCAGTACTTGAAGCTCTGCGCCTTCAGATACTCCTCATTGACCTCCACACCCAGACCCGGCGTGTTGGGAACGGGGAATCGCGATCCTTCCAGCTTATGCTGCAGCGGGAAGATCTCGGCGGAGGGGTACTCCGAACGCTCAGTGGGCGAGATGCGGACCTCCATCCACGCGAAGTTGGGCACCGCCGCGGCCAGGTGCACCGTAGCCGCCGTGCAGACAGGGCCAAGCGGATTGTGCGGCATAAGATCTATGTAGTGCGCTTCCGCCCATCCGGCAACCTTCTTGGACTCCGTCAGTCCGCCGACATTGCAGACATCAAGGCGGATGAAGTTGGTCAGCCCCCGCTCGATGTAAGGCAGGAACTGCCACTTGCTGGCGAACTCCTCGCCCACGGCGAAAGGCACGCCCGTCATCTGGCGCAACGTCGCATAGGCCTCGGGGGTCTCATCGCGGATAGGCTCTTCCAGGAAGTCCAGCGTGCCCGTGGGCATGCGCTGGCAGAACGATGCCGCCTCGGCGACACTCAGGCGATGGTGGTACTCCACACCCAGGACAGGCGCCGGGCCGACAGCCTCGCGAATGCGCTCCATCCAGTCCGCCGTCACGCCGATGGACGCCCGCGGTTCATAGAGCGTTCGATCATCGTACCGCGCGCCCTTCTCGGTGATCGGCCCTTGCGCCGCACCGACGCGAATGACGTTCCAGTTGTTCTCCAGCAACAGATTCACATTCTCCAGAAGCTTCTCGTAAGTGCGCGCCCCTGTCGTGGCAAAGCACGGGACGAAGTCGCGGTGCTTACCGCCCAATAGCTCGTAGACCGGAACCCCCAGAGCCTTGCCGGCGATGTCGTGGAGCGCCATGTCGATCGCCGAGATGGCGCCGGTGAGAATGCGCCCGCCCTCGAAGTACTGGCTGCGATACATCTCCTGCCAGAGCGCGCCGCGCTGCATCGGGTCGCGCCCGACCAGGAATGCCCCGTAGTGGTTGACAGCGCCCGCGACAGCAAGCTCGCGGCCCGACACCCCGGCCTCTCCCCAGCCGTGGATACCCTCATCCGTCTCCACCTTCACAAGACACTGATTACGATGGCCAACCCAAACCGGGTACACTTTCACTTCTGTGATTTTCATCGATTCTCCTTTGGGAAGAATAAAAGAATCAGCGAATGACAGAATCGACGACTCTCCATTGTCCCATTCTTTCATTCTTTGGTTCGTACATTCTCAGATTCGCTGATTC
>JAGHDT010000465.1 GCA_021159805.1 Anaerolineae bacterium | reverse complement strand
GGCGTGCGGGCCTCGCGATCCCGCATCCCCGCCCTGAGCAGATCCGGCGGGTAGACCTCGACGGTGCTGTCGGCGATGACCGCGCTGACGCGATCCGGGTGCAGCGTCGCCAACCACAGTGCTACATCCGCTCCTCCGCTGGTACCCATTACAGTCGCACAGTCTCCCAGGCGCCGGATCAGCGCTGCTGCGTCGTGGGCCGCCTGTTGGAACCAGTCGTCGGGCCACGTCGCCAATCGATCGGATTGTCCTGTGCCCCAGAAGTCCATCGCGACGACGTGATAGTGCGCACCGAAATAGGCAACCTCGCCCTGAAGACAGGCAGACGTGGCGGTGTTCCCCGGCAGGATCAGCATCAGGGGGCCGCTCCCCGCTTCGCGGTAGAACAGTCGGTGGTTGTTGTGTTTGAGGCAGGGCACAGAAGCTCCTTTGTTGTGAATCCAGCCGCCTGTGCCATTATACATTCGAAGTTGGCCTGCGCTCTGTGGCTGGCGAGACTGATGGTCAGTGCCGCTTGTGAATCATCCTGAGAGAGAACGATGATCGGCTTGGAACGCGGGGTAGTCAAGCTCACTCCATACACAACCGAGTGGCAGCGATGTTTTGAGGAGGAAGGGGTTCTCCTATGATCGCCAAACCCATCATCGACATCGGAATTGCCGTGACGAGCTTCGAAGAAGCTCGCGTGTGCATCCCCCCCATCGAGGAATTGGGCTACGAGTATCGAAGTGGACTCGGGATACCCCGGCGACACTACTTCGTGAAAGGCGATCCGAGGACGCATCACCTCCATACGAGCGAGATCAACAGTCAAGCATGGGAGAATCTGGTGCTGTTTCGCGACGCTCTGATCCAGCACCCGCACCTGGCCGAGGAGTACGCTGAACTCAAGGCTGGGTTAGCACAGCAGTACCCGACCGATCGCGAGGCGTATGTGGACAGGAAGGCACCGTTCATCGAGCGGGTCCTTCAGCTGGCCAGGGCTGCCGGATAGGGTTGGGGTAGCACTGGGCAGGCGATAGCATGGGAGGGGATTACATATGATTGACAAGACGACTTGGTTTGCCGATTGTGGCTGGGGTGTGTTCTGCCACTGGTTGGGGGCTCCGCCGAGCTCAGACGGAGGTGCGGAGCTGACCGCCGAAGCGTGGAACCGCCAGGTTGACGCGTTCGACGTAGAAGGGCTTGCCTGTCAACTTGAGGCTACCGGCGCACCGTACTTTTTCATCACCATCGGGCAGAATTCCGGTCACTACATCACGCCCAATGATGTCTATGATGAGTATGTTGGCATTCAGCCCAGCAAGTGCTCGCGGCGAGATCTTGTCGCCGACTTGTATGGCGCTCTGCATTCCCGAGGCATTGAGTTGCTGGTCTATCTGCCCAGTGGGGCGCCCGCTGCTGACCCCGTTGCTGTCTCTCGTCTCGGCTGGGAGTGGGGATTTGAAGGCGGCTGGCCAGGCGGCTGGCGAGCCCGCCGCACGGGCAAGCGACTGGCGGAGTTCCAGAAGAAGTGGGAGAAGGTCATATGGGAATGGTCGATGCGATGGGGGCCAAAGGTCCGCGGCTGGTGGATTGATGGATGCTACTTTGCCGACGAAATGTACCGCCACAGCGACGAGCCCAACTTCCGTAGCTTCGCTGCTGCCCTGAAGGCGGGGAACCCTGACGCTTTGGTCGCGTTCAATCCCGGTGTGCTTATTCCTGTCATCTGTCATTCAGAGTACGAGGACTACACCGCCGGCGAGATCGCGAGTGCTTTGCCGGAGTGCCCCGGGCCCTGGGTAGAGAGGAACGGACACACGGCGCAGTATCATATCCTGAGTTATCTTGGCGAATCCTGGTGTAAGGGCAGACCGAGATTCCCGGATGAATTGGTTGTTGGTTACACAAAGCACGTCACGAGCAAAGGTGGCGTGATCACGTGGGATGTCCCGATTGAGCGGGGTGGCCTCATACCGGAACCATTTGTGGAGCAACTGACGGCGATTGGCAAGAGCATGCGGAAGTCATAAAAGAGATGTCGAACTAGACGGATGCAGGCAACGCTCAGAAGCGTGCCCGATCCGCGCAGCTGTCACAGCCTACTGCATGGGACTGAATACGCACCAAGCTAAAAAGGGGTATGCTGGCTAAATGAATCCCTGCAAGACTACCCGTCTGTACGCATTGGCCATCGTATGGGTCGTTCTGGTTCTCGTGGCGTCCGCTTGTGCGCAAGCTCGCCCCACCAGCACGCCCGAGGCCAATACCGTATCCCCGGAAACGGTGGCGCTCCCAGTATCCCAAGAAGAGCCCACTGACACCCCTGAGCCGACTCCAGATCCAACAGATACACCGCAGCCTGTGATGCAGGCTGAGGATTCGGTCCCCGCAACGGAGACGCTCACGCCACAGGCAGAACAGGCGGCCGTTTCCGTGCCTCCAGGTAACCCGCCTAGCATAGATGGCACTCTATCCGCAGGCGAGTGGGGCGATGCCGCCATTGAGCTCCTATCCGATGGCAGTGAGTTGCTGCTGATGCACGCTGAAGGCTATCTTTACCTCGGCATTCGCTCCACCACGCGGGAAGGTTCTGCCACGAATATCTATGTCGAGGACGACGATCAAGTCAGGATTCTGCACGCCTCTGCCGCCCTCGGCACCGCCATCACCCAGCAAGGGACGGATAACTGGCAACAGACAAGGGAATTCGACTGGAAGTGCCGGGGAAGCAGCAACAGTGAAGCCGCCGTGGCAGCGCGTGCCGCCTATCTCCGGGACGAGGGCTGGGTAGTCGGCATTTCGCCGATGGGCACGCCCAACGAGCTGGAGTACCAGATTGAACTGATGTCGACACTTCGGCGCATCGCGGTGAGCGCGGCGAGATCCTCAAGTCCGGATGAGCGAGTCTTCTGGCCCGCAACACTTGACGACGACTGTATCAAACCAACACCGGGCGGTATGCCGCCGGAACTGCACCTCTCGCCTGCCCAATGGGCCGAGATTGACCTATCGCTATGAGCGTGGCTGTGGCACCAGCCACAGTGCACACTGCGTTCGTTCGTCCTGTTCGGTGTAGCTGCGTTGGTTGAGGGGTACCCCATCCCCAGGGAGAGCACTCAGATGAACCCAGAGCAGATTACCTTTCGCCAGCTCCAGCCAGAGGATGCACAGGCGATCCTGAGTTGGCGGTATCCGCCGCCCTACGATGTGTACAACTTCAGGCCTGCCGACGCCGAAGCTGACCTCCGCTATCTACTGGACCCGGTGAACAACTTCCGCGCGATCCTGGATGCTGCCGGGGAACTGGTGGGGTTCTGTTCCTTTGGCGTGGATGGGCAAGTGCCTGGTGGTGATTACGGAGTGAAAGCCTTGGACATCGGTATGGGCATCCGACCGGATAAGACGGGCCGGGGGCACGGGACAGAGTACGCGCGGGCGATTGTGCAGTATGGTGTAGAGCACTATGGTGCCTCGAAAGTGCGGGTCACGATCGCGCACTTCAACCTCCGGGCGCGCAAGGTCTGGGAGAACCTGGGATTCAAGCCGGTGAGTCAGTTCGCTCGTGCAGGGAGCGATCGACGTTTTGTGATTCTGCTGTGCGAAGCGAAAGAGCGACCGTGGGAAGCGGTGCAAAGACGTTGGTCCAGGATAAGAGCCCAGTGTATTGTCCATAGGAGAGACCAGATCCTGATGGTCCAGCACCATCACCAGAACGGCGACACGTGGTGGTGCTTGCCGGGTGGTGGCGTTGAACAAGGCGAGACGTCGGCAGACGCTGCGCTTCGAGAGCTACGGGAGGAGTGTTGTGTCGACGGCGTCATCATCCGGGAGACCAGCCATCAAACGTACGCGGCAGACGATGAGACCTACACCTTCCTTGTCGACATTGGTGATCAGACGCCGCATATGGGGACAGATCCGGAGCTGCAAGCCGATGCACAGATCCTGGCAGATATGAAATGGGTGACGCTCTCTGAGATTCCCGAGCGAGACCGTGCATTTCTATGGGCCGCGGGCCTTCTCGGCGTAGCGGAGTTCTCTGCTGAGGTGTCCGGATGGGGAGACTGCGTCAGCTATCCCGGATCGCATGAGGTGCTGTCGGGAAAGAGTCAGGCATGACCCTCTCCAATGTGGAGGCGACAGCCATCGTTCGCCGGACCGCTGCCGCAGATGCGGAGGGGCTCGCTCTGCAACGGTGCGCCTCACGAATGACGTGGGTCCATTCACTTGATGCTAGGAGGGATCCTTGATGAACCCCTCGAATCCCAACTGGGCTGATGCCTGTTCGAAAGTACTCTTGGAGATCCAACGCTTGCTGGCGAGCCGTCCGGGCCCTGTTGTTGTCGCGTTGGACGGGGGCAGCGGTGCGGGTAAGTCCACACTGGCCTCGTTGATTGCGAGTGAAGTGGAAACGGCCGTGATCCCGGTCGATGATTTCTTCTCGGCTCATATTCCCGAGAACCAGTGGGAGGCCTTTTCCGTTGAGGAAAGATTGCAGCACGTCTTTGATTGGCATAGGTTGCGCGAAAGTGCCATCAAGCCGCTCCTCGCCGGTCACCGGGCCAGGTGGTACGTCTTTGACTTTGCCTCCGGTCTGCGGGCTGACGGCACCTATGGGATGCAGACCGATCCCGCCGAAGTTGAGCCCGCGGATGTCATCCTGCTTGATGGTGCCTACTCCGCAGGCCCGGAGCTCGCTGACCTGGTAGATCTGGCGGTCCTTATCGATGTGTCCATCGAGGAACGGCATGCGCGACTTGCGCCGCGCGAGGATAAAGATTTCCTGGAACACTGGCATCAGCTTTGGGACCCGGTGGAGGAGCTCTACTTCACCTGTATTCGGCCGAAAGCGTCATTCGATCTTGTAGTAAGAGGCGAGTAGATCGCGCTTAGGGGAAGGGCGTCACTCAAAACTATGGGGGGTGGGAGCCATATGGGGATCAAAATCGCAATCGTTGGTGGCGGCAGCCAGTCCTTTGGCCCGGCTATAGTCCGTGATCTGTTCTTGAGCGATCACCTGAACGACGCCGGTGTTGAACTGGCATTGATGGACATCGTCTCCGAGCATCTCCCGAACATCGCCGCCTATGCGCGCAGCGTTGCTGACCGGCTGGGTCGCATGGCCGGAATCTCCTTGGGCACGGATCTGGACGAGGCGCTTCGCGGCGCCGATTACGTGGTCACGGCGATCGAGGTAGATCGTTATCTGTACTGGTCTCAGGATTTCCATATCCCCCGTCAATATGGATTCAAGCAGATATATGGGGAGAATGGCGGACCTGGAGGCCTGTTTCACGCTCTGCGCAATATGGGCCCTGTGCTGCACATCGCGCATCGTATGGAGGAGCTCTGCCCCGAGGCGATTCTGCTGAACTTCACGAACCCCGAAAGCAAGCTATGCCAGGCGATCGGTATGCTCACAAAGGTGAAGACATTCGGACTGTGCCATGGCGTGGCCATGGGCCAGAACCAGATTGCCACTTTCCTGCGAATGCCCGAAGACGACCTCGAGATGGCAGCGTGCGGAATGAACCACATCACGTGGTTCGAGACGATCCGCGACAAGGAAACGGGGAAAGATCTCTATCCGCTGCTCCGTGAAAAGGAGCGAGAGGCCGATCCCCTCGCGCACTGGGATGACTTGACCCTCAGCCGGATATGCCTGCGCACGTTCGGCCTCTGGCCGTCGCCCGGCGCAAACCATATCGGTGAGTACGTCGGCTGGGCGGAGGAATTCCTGGCCAGCAGTGCGCTTCAGTACTACTACGATCCTGTCGATGGCCATCCCTGGGAGACCGGGAACATCCCGAAGTTCGTCTACTCCCTTCGTGAGAAGCCCACCGACGTACCGCTCTTCCCGGACAGAGCGTCATCCGGAGATGGCGCGGCGTCCAAGGTAGCTGCTTCCGAGTATGAGGGTACTGCCAAGCTGGACAACCTGAAACCGAGCGGTGAACTGGCTGTGCCGATCATGGAAGCGCTTTCCTGCGGTGTCAGACGCGAGCTCGGGGCGGTGATTGTGCCCAACCAGGGGTTGATTCCCGGCATCGATGACGACATCGCGGTGGAGGTGCCGGCAGTCGCCGACGAGAACGGCGTGCAGCCCTGCCAGATGGAGCGCCTGCCCGAGGCCATCACGGCGATCCTGCGCACGCAGGCGAGCATTCAGAAGCTCCTTGTGGAGGCCTATGCGGAGGGCTCCCGCCGCAAACTCTTGCAGGCACTGCTATTGGATTCCACGGCGCACTCCTACCGGAACGCTGTGGCACTCATCAACGAGATGTGCGACCTGCAGCAGGACCTCCTCACGCCGATGACGTGGTAGCGGGGAGCTTCGTAGTGATTTACTGATATGTACCAGCGGCAACCGCTGATGTGGTTGTCCCGGCCGTTTGGGACACTGGTGTGACGCGCGCAGAACAGACTCGCAGCGGTTGCTGTAGTTCGGTGTACAATCGGTGGCGTGCTGCGACGCTGTGAACCGGGAGGGAAGGCGAGGGCGTGATAAAGATCGGGCTGATTGTGAACCCCATCGCGGGTATGGGCGGCAGTGTTGGGTTGAAGGGCACCGATGGTGACGCAGTCGTGCAGGCGCGGTTGCTGGGGGCTACTCCGGTCGCTCCGGATCGGACAGAGGCGTTCCTTGCCCATCTCCGCCCACGCGCGGATGCACTGTGGCTGGTCGCGCCCGGTCCGATGGGTGAAGCGTATGCGGCGTCACTAACGGGGCAGATGACCGTTATCGGCGAGCGCACACCACAGGGGGCGGCGGCGGGGCCGGCGTCCACCACTGCCTCCGACACGCGCAGGTTGGCGCGGTTGATGGTCGAAAGCGGCGCAGATCTGATCGTCTTCGTCGGCGGTGATGGTACCGCGCGGGATCTCCTCGATGCTGTAGGAGTAAGTGTGCCCGTTGTCGGCGTGCCCGCCGGGGTCAAGGTCTACAGCAGCGCCTTTGCGTTGAGCCCGCGTGCTGCAGCCGAGATGGTAAACGCCTTTGATGCCGGTACCGACGTGACCGAGGCGGAGGTCCTCGATATTGACGAGGTCGCCTTCCGTGACAATCGCCTGGAAGCCCGGCACTACGGCTATCTGCTCGTCCCGAGCATCCAGTCCCTGCGCCAACCCGGTAAGGAGGGGGCCCGTGTGACGCTGGACTCGTTGGAGGGCAAGCGTGATATCGCGGCGTCCTTCGTGGAGCGCATAGATGCCACGACCCTCTACTTGCTGGGGCCCGGCACCACGGTGCAGCCGATCTCAGAGGCGCTAGGCCTGCCCAAGACCTTGTTGGGGATTGACGCGGTCTATGGCGGCGAGGTCGTGGCGATGGACCTCAACGAGCGCCGGATCCTGGCATTGTTGGCGGAGTACCCCAAGCGCAAGATCGTGGTGACGCCACTGGGCGGCAACGGCTTTCTCTTCGGTCGTGGGAACAAGCCCTTCACCCCCGAGGTGATCCGCCGGGTGGGGAGGGCCCACATTGTGGTCGTCGCTACCGAGCACAAGGTGCAGCAGGTCGGCGCGCTGCTCGTGGACACCGGTGATAGCGAGCTGGACGCGCTGCTCGCCGGCTACATCGAGGTGCAGGTGGGGTACGATGTCGCCCGCGTGGTCAGGGTCCGTGCTACCTGAGCGGAGGCGGATTTCTAACCACGAATCTTCACCAATCTTCACTAATCTTTTCTTTTGATTCGTGATGATTTGTGTAGATTCGTGGTTGGAATTCTGCGATGGTATGTTAGTGAGTCATCCTATTCAACAAAGAGGAGGCATTATGAGTGACGGTACCGGGAAACGCCCCAATATCCTTTATATCCATACGCATGACATCGGCCGCTACGTGCAACCCTACGGCTATGCCGTGCCGACGCCCAACCTGCAAGCGTTTGCCGAGGAGGGCGTGCTCTTCCGGAACGCCTTCTGCGCGAATCCGACCTGTTCTGCGAGCCGGTCGACGCTGCTCACCGGCATGTATCCGCATAACAACGGGATGACGGGATTGGCCCACCGCGGTTGGTCGTTGAACGATTACGGGCAGCACATTGTGCATACGCTGCATGGTGCCGGCTACACGACGGTCCTGACGGGTGTGCAGCATGTAACTTCGCACGCGAAGGGCGAGCCGTGGCGGATCATCGGCTATGACAAATGGCTCGGCAACGAGGAGGCTCACGAGCGTGCCGTCGAGTATCTGGAATCTGCCCCCGATGCACCGTTCTTCCTGGCGGTGGGTTTCGGTGACACGCACCGCGAGTATGGCCCGGTGACGGATGCCGGCGATCCGCGCTACTGTCGTCCTCCGGCGCCGATCCCGGATACCCCGGAGACGCGTGAGGATATGGCCCGCTTTATGACCAGTGCGCGTGTGGTCGACGACAAGATGGGGGTGGTCTTTGACGCGCTCAAGCGCACGGGGCTCGACAAAAATACGCTGGTGATCTGCACGACGGACCATGGCATTGCCTTCCCGGCGATGAAGTGCAGTCTCACAGACCACGGCACCGGCGTCATGCTGATGATGCGGGGCCCCGGCGGCTTCGAGGGTGGGAGCGTCGTCGACAGCCTGGTGGGCCACATCGACATCTTCCCGACGCTGTGCGACTATCTGGATATCGAGCCGCCCGCGTGGCTGCAAGGGTGCTCTTTGATGCCTTTGGTTCGCGGTGAGGTCGACACGGTGCACGATGCGATCTTCACCGAGGTCAATTACCACGCGGCCTACGAGCCGATGCGCGCGATCCGGACCAAGCGGTGGAAGTACATCCGGCGGTTCGAGAACCGCGGCCATCCCATCCTCTCGAACTGCGATGACAGTCTGAGCAAAGATGTCTGGCTGGAGCACGGCTGGGCTGATATGGCGCCCGATGACGAGATGCTCTTCGATCTCATCTTCGACCCTGATGAAGCGCACAATCTGGTGGGCGATCCCCGAGCCGCCGATGTTTTGAACGACCTCCGTGAGCGTCTGGATGCCTGGATGCACGAGACGGATGATCCGTTGCTCAAGGGTAAGGTGCCGGCGCCCGAAGGGGCGGTCGTCAATGATCCCGATGGGCTATCGCCGCAGCAGAGGCCGATCCCTGCATAGGACTCTCTCTGGAGGGCCAAAGGGGGCACGATACTGGGGCGATAGGCCCTCACCCAGGTGCGCAGACGCACCGTCCCTCTCCCGGCAGCCAGGAGAGGGAGCGGAGCCAGACCCTCGCGCGGGGCGTTTGCGGCCGAGAGCTTGATAGATGCGAGATCGGGCTGGGTCGGACGCCTCGGTTAAGATAAGTGAGGACTATGGACGATATCGCGGTTCTGCGCGATCTGACACAGCAGTACGTCGAAATCTGCAAACGACCTGTGATGGACGAGCGCCGGGATCTGTGGCGCCGCCACAACAGCCTGAAGCGCACGCGCCCGGGCCGCCGGCCTTTGATCTACGTGCGCGCCTTTGCCTGGCGCGAGATGCCGGACTCGGCGCTGCAGTGCGAGGACCCGTTCTACCGCGGCTATGAGGACAGCCTGCGCCAGAGCATCTTCCGTAATACCTTTGAGGACGACTTTATCTTCGAGCCCTGGCTGACCGTGCAGGCGGCGACAGTAACGCCGCCGGACGGCGTCTGGGGGCTGGCTTCGCCGCGCACACACAGCGATGATGAGCGTGGTTCCTTTGTGTGGGAGGCGCCCCTCAAGTCGGAGGAGGATCTGGCGTTGCTGGCGGACCCACATCACGTGGTCGATGAGGCTGAGACGGCGCGCCGCTTTGACAAGCTCTCCGAGGCCGTCGGTGACCTTGTCACCATTGACCTGGACTGCGCCCCGGCCTACCGGATGTGGAACGGTGATATCTCCACCGAGCTCGCATACTTACGCGGGTTGGAACAGATGATGTGGGATATGATGGACCGGCCCGAATGGCTGCACCGGCTCCTGGCCCATATGCGCGATGGCATTCTGCGGACGCACGAGGAGGCGGAGCGTGCCGGCGACTGGTCGCTGAGCGCTCACCAGAACCAGGCTATGCCCTATGCCGAGGAGCTGGCTGATCCGGCGCCCAATGGCGATCCAGTGTCCCGCAAAGATTTGTGGACCTTTGTCGCCTCGCAGGAGACCACGGCAGTCGGACCGCGACAGTTCGACGAGTTCATGCTCCAATACCAATTGCCGTTGATGACGCCCTTTGGCCTGGTCGCGTACGGCTGCTGCGAGGACCTGACGCGCAAGATCGATGTGCTGCGCCAGATTCCCAACCTGCGGCGCATTGCCGTCTCCCCTATGGCGAATGTGGCGCGCTGTGCTGAGCAGATCGGCGAGGAGTACGTGCTGAGCTACCGACCCAGCCCCACCGAGATGGTGGGGTACGGCTTTGATCCGGTTCGCGCCCGCGAGATGCTCATGCGGGATCTAGAGG
>JAGHDT010000048.1 GCA_021159805.1 Anaerolineae bacterium | reverse complement strand
ACGAGGTACTCCCACACGGGGTCACGCGGACTGCCATGCGCCAAAACAATACGTCCATCATCGTCCAGGACACCGGACGGAGACAGGCCGCGCAGGAAACCCAGATTTGCCTCCGTCAGCTCACGCTGTGTCCAGCTGAGCGCTTCGCGCGCATCACGGTTGAAGATCAGCACATCCGCCTGACCGACGGCACCTTGGTCGTGATTGCCGGAGATACACTTCAAGTCGAAATCCTGCACGCGCTCCACACAGGCATTCGGATCGGGACCATACCCGACAATGTCGCCAAGACAGACGATGGCATCAAACGCCGGCGCGTCCCTGAGAACTGCCTCATAAGCAGGGGCATTGCTGTGAATGTCGGAAATGACGATGTAGCGCATGGTCTTGGGCACCTCGGATCTTCACAGGAAGCTGGCTTAGGCAGTCAATCATAGTACGGTTTTGGCGGAGATCAATAGGCTCCGGGCCGGAGACTGACATCGCCCGCCAAGAAGCGCCGGGTCTCGCCACCCGGCAATCGAAGTACAAGCGCCCCCTCCGCATCGATGTCCTCCGCAATGCCCTGAATGATGCCACCTGCACCGTGGACGACGACCGGGCGACCCAGCCACGCGAGCTGTTCACGCCACGCCGGCACGGGGTCAACACCGCACAACAGGTCGGCGTGACGTGACTCGATCTCGCCGAGGAACGCGTCGAGCAGATCAACACGGCTGACCTCAGTGCCGGCGAGCGCGGAGAGGCTCCCCGCATTCGGCGCCAGAGCCGGCAGATCGCCGGCAGCCACGTTGACATTCACACCGAGACCCACAACCAGAGCCACGGGCTGCCCGGCCTCCGAAAACACCACTTCGCTGAGCATTCCCGCAAGCTTCAGCCAATCCCCTGACGCTCCCGACGCTTCGTGGATGAGGTCATTCGGCCACTTGAGTTGCACAGCGACACCCGACACCGCACTAACTGCAGCCACCAAACTCAGTCCGCAAACCATCGTGATCCGTCCAGCGAAATAGACGAACGGCTCAGGTGGACGGAACAGCAGAGACATCAGCAAACTGCTGCCCACAGGGGCTTCCCAACGCCGCTGGAGTCTCCCCCGCCCCTCGCTTTGCCCGTCGGCGACGACGACCAATCCCTCCGCGGCACCGGACCGCGCAGCCGCCAGAGCCACATCGTTCGTCGAGCCGACCTCTGTGAAATACCGGAACTCTCGGCCAAACCGCCCCGTGACCCGCTGATAGCTCTCCAATCCCTCTTGATTCATCCCCGCACCCCTTTGGGCTACCTCCACGATGGCCGGCCTCAGCGGACCGCGGTCGTCTCGCCCGCATCTTTGCGCGAGCAACCGCTCCGGTTCAGAGATTTGCCTGCGCAGTGGACCGCCGAGCGCTGGAGCAGGCAGGACGCCCGCGGTCCGCCAACCGCCTGACGATGCAGATCACTCAGGGGTTGATGTTCTCCGCCCCCGACTCACGGCTTCTTCCCCAGCATCGCAGCCGGCCCATCCGGTTCGAGCCACGACAGCGCATTGACGGCGCTTCCGTTGACCCAGAGCTCCCAGTGCAGATGTGCACCGGTGGACAGCCCTGTGTTGCCCAGAGCGCCGATCCGCTGGCCCCGCGACACCCGGTCTCCCACCTCCACCGCGAACTCCGACAGATGCCAGAACCCGCTCACGACGCCCCAACCGTGATCGACCAAGATGGCGTTACCACGCACCACGAGCGGCTCAGCCAGAATCACCACCCCATCCGCCGGCGCCAGCACCGGTTCGCCCCCCTGCCCGTCGAAGTCTGAACCGGCGTGATAATTGCCGAAGCCATGGCCGTAGGAACGCCGGGAGCCGAAATACGAGGTGATCGCCGCATCAACCGGGCGCATAAACGGATAGGACCAGTACCGCACGGGCGACCGGAGCAAGCGCAGCGCTGCGATCTTGGCCCGCTCGGCTTGGCTGCGCTGCGGGTCGAGCAATGATTGGCGATCGGGCGGCAGATCGATCCGCTCGTAGTCATAGCGCCCTGCCGATACCAGAATTGGCACCGGCACAACGCCCTCACCACCTTCGGACGTCGTCAACGCCAGGGTTAGCGTATAGACACCGGGGTCCAGCAGCGGCGAAAGGCCAGCCAGCCCCAGCCAGCTCCGGCTCGGCTCTGCGCTTCCGACGCACGACTCGGTCTGTCCCAGGTAGCTCAAGGTGCAACGCACCGGCTCTGCCGTCTCCAGAACTATGGCGACGGTCTCGCCCCGGTCGACCGGCTGGGCTGACAGAGAGAGAGAGAGCACCAGATCGGGCAGCAGACCGGCACCCCTGGGCGAAGCCTCCGTAGCGGACGCGGTCTCGGGAACCAATAGGGGCTGCATCACGATGTGCGGCAATGGATTCAGCCAAAGCACGTCCCACAGTCTGGCGCCGTACCGCAGCGAGGCGCCGATCCGTGGCGCCGCCGCCCACGTCGCCCCTTCGGTTGGAGGAACCACTCGTACCGGGATGCTCAGGGGCAGTCTCAGGCAATACCCTACGCGCAGCCCCGTGGGGAGCAGCAGAGCGTTGATGTGGGCGAGGGCCAGGGGGGCAACACCTGCCGCACGGCTTAGCGCGACCAGATCCTCCCCCCACGACAGGCAGTGGACAGTCCCAGGTGCCCCAACCGCAGGGGAGAGCGACAATGTCTGTCCGGGGTATAGCTGACGCGGGTTCTGGATGCCATTGGCGCGAGACAGAGCCGCCAGCGTCAAGCCGTATCGCTCAGCTATCCCAGCCAGCGTGTCGCCAGGTCGCACTACGTAGGTCGGCGGGGGCGTGGTCTGAGGGTCTGCCACGTCCTGGGCCGCCGTCTGCGGCGTCAGCCACAGCGCAGCCAGGATCACCAGCAGGGCCGTCACCCGGCGCATATACCGCTCCCGGCCACCGTCGTCCCGACAGGCACCACACACACCGTCATTGACCGAATTGCTCATAAAAAGTGGAGCCGCTCTCCCTTCGTCCCCCAATCGACCAGGTCAGTGGGGCCCTCCAAGAAATAGCGTGCCGGTCCACAGGGCGCGTAGAACAGGGCAAACGGCCGGGCAATCCTGGCATCCACCACCGTGCCCTGGCCATCCAGCCATACGACACCAATAGAGAAGAAGACGAAGAACATATGGATGGCGGTGCCCCAGCGGCTCTCCGTCTTCTCCACAAAGAGCAACCCCTCGTCCGGCCCGAAATGCAGGCGAAAGGTAAGACCTCTCAGCCGGCAGGCGAAGCTGTCGCACTTCTTCACCCGCAGCGGCAGCGATGTTCCATCCGCGCGTACGACACTCACGTACTCAGCCATATGATCTCCATACTGTGTATAGCACCGGGCAGAACCCTGACCCCGCGCGCTGGGAAGTGCGTCACCCTCCCCCATACTCCGCGGACGGAATGGGAGAGGGAACCGGAGGCGCGGCCCCGAAAACCACCCTCTGCCGGCCCAAAGCCCTTCACCTGATCCCGATCGCGGCTTTGGGCCGTT
>JAGHDT010000193.1 GCA_021159805.1 Anaerolineae bacterium | reverse complement strand
GCAGAATAGCGCCCCCCACGGCGATCAAGATCGCCCCGCCGTACCACGAGCCGCTGGAAAACGAGCGTCTCTGATGGTGTGGAGCCCTGCCCCGCGCCTCTGTGTCGGTATCCTCGTTCTTTGTCTGCTCAGATTCCTCGAATGGAGAAACGTTGTCGCTCATGGCTGCACCCTTTCTGTTGAATATGGGTTTCGCAGACGTCGCGTCCAATCTTGGCGTGTCGTGGACACCCTCCCCCCATGCGTGGATCAACCCCGTAATGCAGCTCCATCCCGTCAGAACTCGTCTGAGTTTACTGCTCGTAGCACAAATCACAAGGCGATTCAAGTCAGAGGGGGTCCGTGATGCAGGCGCAACCTACGCGGCGGGCGCGAGAACACAGAGACAAATCAATGTGCTCCAGTGACAAGCTGGGTGCGGGACATACAGATGCTCTGACCGTTGTCGCGCTGGTGACAGCCCTGTAGGGGCACCCCTTGTGCGTGCCCTCCTCGGGACGCCACAGAGGGCACCCACAAGGGGTGCCCCTACATTTGACCCGACGCAATCGCAGTCTCTGCGCGAGGCTCTGTCTCAGAGCTTAGCTTCATAGCTTGCGAACAATGAGCAGCTCGCGATGCTCGTTGGTCTCGATCCCCCGATCAGAGACATACCTATCCAGAATGTGGTTCACGCCGTGCCAATGGCGATCCAGATCAAACGGCTCCGGCAACGGGACTGCCTTGAGCCAGAAAAGCAGCGAGGCCACATCGAGGAACCAATACCGAACGTCATACTCAGCGCGAGCATCCACATGGCATCCGGCATTCTCGAATGCTGTCGCCAACACCGCGACTGGCTGCCACCAGCCCTCGCCGAAGCTCGCGAACGTCCAGCCGAATGCCTCGAGCAGATCCTCCGTGTTCCGTGAGGCAACTTGCTGGGTGATGAAAAAGCCACCGGGGCGCAACACACGCACCACTTCATCGACAGCAACGTCGCAGTGGCAGTTCAGGACCACGTCAAAGCTGGCATCCTCAGCGGCAAGATGGAACGCGTCCATGACCTCAAAGGTAACGTGGTCTGCCGGCACTGCAGCTTGGTTGCGGCGTGCCTGTGCGATCATATCCGGGTCGACGTCGACACCGAGGCCGCGACCAAGGAATGGCGCGAGCTTCAGGAACCGCTCCCCGCCACCGGTGCCGATATCCAAGACTACATCCGTCTCCCGGAGGTACTTCGACACCAGCTCCCCATACTCCCAGGGGACAGGATCGCGAGCCTCATGCGCGGACGAGAAATCCCACCCCACACGGTCATCAACCGCAGACAGCGCGTTCTTCAGCTCTTCGTAGGCAAGTCGCATATCCCCCTTGTGCACTCAGTGATCTGGTCCAGCTGGCATTGATGCTAGCCATCTGTGCACAGGCCTGCCCAAAGCAAAGAGCACAAGCTTCATCCCTTGATGAGCGATAGCACTTTCGGCAGAAGCATCTGTGTGGTGGACATCGCTTCTCCTGCGTGGATGGTGGCATTGCCATTCCAGTCACCAAAGTAGCCACCGGCCTCCTTGAGGATGGGTGGGAACGGCCCGCAGTCCCAGTCACTCATGATCGGATCGAGCATGATCTCAGCACGGCCCGTGGCAACAAGTGCGTGACCGTACGCATCGCCCCAGCCCGCGCGGTAGTAGGTGGCGTTCCTGATCCTCTGCCAGGCCGCGACACGCCCCCAAGCCTCAAAGCTGTTGACATCGGTGAAGGATACCACCGCACGATCGAGGAGAGTCTCTGTAGAGACGTGACACCGGCGTCCATTCCACCAGCAGCCCTCCCCCGTTGCCGCAGCAACCATCTCATCCAGTGCCGGAAAGTAGACTGCGCCCACCTCAACCGTCCCCTCGATCTCCAGGCCGATCAGGACAGCGTAGAGCGGTACACCGTGGACAAAGGATTTCGTCCCATCGATCGGATCGACGTACCAGTGGTGCGTCGACCCGGCAAGGTCATCAGCGCCGTACTCCTCGCCGACGATCGCATGGCCGGGATATTGCGCCTCAATGCGCGTGCGGATCAGCTGCTCAGATTGGCGATCGGCAATGGTCACCGGCGTGTCATCTCTCTTGTAGTCAGCGTGGACGCCGGTCTGGAAGGCACTCAGTGTGAGTCTGCCGGCCAGATAGGCCGTCTCAACCGCGAAGTCCATGTAGGAGCGAAGGGATGTCGCCATAGACAGGAACTCCCTCAGGCAAACACCTTGATCTCTTCTTCGAGTCGATCTCCGAGCTCCATCTTCCGCAACTCAAGGTCATAATGTGCCTGCAGATTCATCCAAAAACGCTCAGACATGCCGAAGAAGCGCGCCAGTCGGAGAGCGGTGTCTGCAGAAACGGATCGCTGTCCGTGAACGATCTCGTTGATCCGGCGCGGATCAACTTTGATATCTTTCGCCAAGCGATACTGAGTGATGCCCATCGGCTTTAGGAACTCCTCCATCAGGATCTCACCAGGATGAATTGGCGGTATCTCCCTCGTACTCATAAACTGTCTCCTCAATGATAGTCCGCAATCTCGACCTCGTGCGCGTGGCTGCCATCCCAGACGAAGCAGATCCGCCACTGGTCATTCACACGAATGCTGTACTGCCCATCACGGTCTCCCCTGAGCTTTTCCAAGTGATTTCCAGGCGGGACACGAAGATCCTGAAGCGAATCAGCTGCCTCCAGAATCACCAGTTTCCTGACGGCAGATCGCCAGATCTGGTTTGGCAATCGCCGTGGTCGATGACCTAGAAAGAGACGCTCAGTGTCTTGACCGGTAAATGACTTGATCATCTGTCTCTATAATAGCGGGTCGCACCAATAGTGTCAAGCACAACGATATCGCCAGATCGCCTGCTTTGACGGCCCAGATTCCATCTGTAACCGCGTCGCCAACCGGGCGGTCTCGAAATGCAATTCATCGATCAATCACGGGGTGAGTTCGGATGCCTATATGTCGAGTGCGGCGGCTTCAAGCGCAGCGGCGAAATCGACTTCACCCAATACAGCGCACAACATCGCCAGCACGTTCTCCGGCGGGGTGCCCACTTGTATGGCGTGCGTGGGCGCCGCGATGTAGCCGCCGCCATCACCGAAGATCTTGACCAGGCGCCGGCTCTCGTGAAAGACACTATCCGCGTCTGCATTGGGCAACAAGGATTGCACGGGTATCCCGCCGTGGAAGGCCAGCCGGTCGCCGAAGGCATCCTTGAGTTGCTCTGCACCCATACCATCGGCATCGGTCTGGGCCGCCTCCCGGACGTCGATCCCTGCATCGATCAGCTCCGGCAGAATATCAAAGACGGCGCCATCACTGTGGAACATCACCGCCGCCTGAAGTGCTAGCGCCTCGCCCAATCGGAACAGCCGGGTATGATACCGTTTCAGCACCTCGTGATAGACCTTCTTCGACATCAACAGACCTGCATTCCTCACTTGGCTATCTCAGTCCTGTGGCCTTTGAGGATGCCTATCTGCCAGATCAGGAGCCTCGCTGATCCTAGTCTCCACCAAATCGGGGGAAGCTCGCTTTCTCGCTTGCTCGCTCCATCGTCTACCCTTCTGCCAGCAGCGACGCCAGATCATTGAGCACTGTCTTGCCGCCCAGCCCAGCGATAGCGACAACCGAGATCCCCATCGTCTGCAAAGGCTTGATGATATCCTTCGCCAAGTCAGGCACATAAGTCTTGAGCAAGGCGCAGGGCTCAGTCGGCACCAACGTCACATAGCCGATGTTGGCCGGCAGCATCAAGGTTTGGCCCGGCAAGAGTTGCTCGTGATGATCGCCGTGCACCACCGTGCACGCTCCTTCGATAAGTGAAAGCACAAAGAAGCGGCTGCCGTCACAGTTGAGCATGGTCGGCGCCATCAGCTCCAGGCGCTCCAGGGCAAAGTAGCGACACGCTAAGACAAAGGTCCGCCGGTTGGCACCACCGCCCAGCGTAATGGGCTCGATCTTGACATCGAAGCCATCTTCGACATGAAGCATCTCCACCGCCTCGCGAGCTAGTGCCTCGCGCACATCGGCGGACAGCGCCGGATTCGGCGCTCGCAGCGAGATGTAGACGTCAGAGTTCTGTTGCACTTCATAGAAGAGCGTGCCTCCGTCGCCATAGTGCATCGTCCCGCCATAGAGTAGGAAGGCATCGCCCGGCGCCACCTCATAGGCACGCATCTGCTCTTTGATAGTGCCCGCCAGGAGTGCATCCCGGATCGATTCGACCGTTGCACCGGGCTTGTTACCGCAGCGAACCATCGCCCCGTCCCGCACCTTGAGCATATACCAGGCCTCAGTCTTGCCAGAATCGGACAGCCCGTGCTTGGCAGCCCACTCATCATCGTGGTGTGCTTGCTCGCCTAAGCTATGGGATGCATCCAGGAACTTGATCAACAGCGGGAATCGCGTGCCGCACCGCGCGACAACGTCCTCGCCCAACAACGCTGTGCCATAGGTATCGATGAGGGTATGCAGCGTCTCTCCGGTCAGCGGGCCATTCACGACCTCGCTGCTCTCACCGGGGCGATCGCACACCTCCCAGGTCTCACCAACACGATGGTTCTCGGGCAAACCGGTCTTCTGGTAGGCCTCAACGATCCATCGATCGCCAAAGCGGTAATCGCGCAGGATCTCTCTGAAGCGCAATGGATACAGCGGTATGGACAAGATCAACCTCCGGGGACAGAATGGGAGAATGTGGAAT
>JAGHDT010000055.1 GCA_021159805.1 Anaerolineae bacterium | reverse complement strand
TGATTATTGATAAATAGTGAGATGCTATAATTGTGGTGGATAGCAGAGGGCGTTATCAGGAGATGGTTGAGAAGCTCAGGGGATCGGGCTGTCGCCTGACGCCACAGCGGCTCGGACTCCTGCGGCTGCTTAGCGAAACGGATAGCCATCCGAGTGCCCGGCAGCTTCATGAGGAGCTGAGGCTGCACTTTCCCACAACCAGCCTGGCCACCGTGTACAAGACGCTGAAGGTGCTCAAGGATCTCGGTGAGGTTACCGAGATGGGCTTCAGCGATGACGACAATCGTTACGATGCCGCCAGGCCCCACCCCCACCCCCATCTCATCTGCGTCCAGTGCAGGAAGATCATCGATGCAGACGCAGAACCAGCGTCAGAGCTGGCGCGGCAGTTGGCTGCCACATCCGGCTGGCGCATTCTGAGCCACCGTATGGAGTTCTATGGTCTCTGCCCGGACTGTCAGGGAAAAGATGGATCTAATCTGTTGTCTCCGGAAGATCAGCCCAACACATAGACAGCGCTGCAAGGCTGATCTCTCCTGGCAAGAAACGCAATCACATCTGTAGTCACACAGGGAGGTTACAACGATGGAAAATCAGAGCATTCCGCTTATCGGCGACAAGTTTCCTAATCTGACCGTCACCACGACTCATGGCAAGATGGAGCTCCCCGAAGCATTCAAGGGAGAGTGGTTTATTCTGTTCAGCCACCCGGCCGACTTCACGCCCGTCTGCACCACCGAGTTCTATGCATTCCAACAGCGCTATGCGCAGTTCAAGGAACTCAACACCGAGCTCATCGGCTTGAGCGTTGACCAGGTCTTCAGCCACCTCAAGTGGACAGAGTGGATCAAGGAGAAGCTGGATACGACAATCGAGTTCCCGATCATCGCCGACACCGGCGCAGTCGCCGACCGCCTCGGCCTGATCCATCCTGGGAGCCCCACGAGCACCGTGCGTGCCGTCTTCTTCGTGGACCCGACCTCTACGGTGCGCGCGATTCTCTACTACCCGTCCGAGCTAGGTCGTAACTTCGATGAGATCCTGCGCATGATCAAGGCCTTCCACGTCGCCGACAAGCAAGGCGTGGCCATGCCGGCCAACTGGCCCAACAACGAGCTCTTCGGCGATGACGTGATCGTGCCGCCGGCAGCCACCGAGGAAGAGGCGGAGAAGCGCCGTGGCAAGGACGGCTGTCTCGACTGGTGGCTCTGCCACAAGCCGCTTGAGAAATAACCGACTATGATACACACAACAACCGCCCGACCTTGACGAGGCCGGGCGGTTGTTGTGTGGTGTTCACACCTTCGCGAACCACTGCTCCTGCGTCATCCATAGATGGGGTCAAACTCGAAGTCGTGTTCGAACACGCTACCCCTTGCGGATGCGCAGATAGCGCTCAAAGGCCGCCTCCCAGGCGGCACTGTCACGGGGCTCGAAGGTCTTGACGTCAAAGGACTGTCTGATGACCTGGCGCCCCTCGACCATCGAGCCCAGATAGCCAGTCGCAATCACCTGGACCATCACGTTGCCGACCGTCGCCGCAGGTAATGTGAATGGCCGTCACGTGCTTGCCGGCGACAACGCGCCCGCTCTCAGCACCCAGATCCACGGGCAGGAATACCACACTCTTATCACCTGCCACGATCCCAGTCACTGCTCTTGACAGGATCCACAAAGAATAGTAGAATGTGAATATATTCGGCTTTTTCGGATCATCGACAACTAATCAAGAGGGCGCGATGAAACTCACCGGTCGTCAGGAAGCATTCCTTGGCGAATTCCTGGATCTGTACAGCCAGGCCCAGAAACCACTTCACTATACACGGGTAGCCGAGGTATTGGGCGTGGGCAAGATCACAGCCTACGACATGCTCCGCCTGCTGGAAAAGCGCGGGCTGGTGCGCTCTGAGTACGTGCTGCGAGGCAAGGGACAGGGGGGAGGTCGATCGACGGTCGTCTTTGTACCCACCTCTCAAGCGCACGCGCTCATTGCCGAGCTGGGCGGTGAAGACTGGGACCAGGTCGAATGGGAAACGGTCAAGGCCCAGATTCTCGACGCTCTACGCCGGCGAACCGACTATCAGAACCTGCTGGACGAGATCCTGGCCCGGCTGCCGGGACGGACCACTCCCCTGATCTACGCGGCTGAAATGGTCACTGCCGTGATCCTCAACCTGTTACTGATCGAAGAGAAGGCATCGACCTCGGCGCTGGTGGAGCGACTGAAGGCGCTGGGGCTCCCGGGCGAGGTCGGGCTCAATGCCCTCAGCGGCTTGGCCCTGGGTCTCTCTCTCGTCGCGCGGGCCAACCGGCGCCTGACCGACAAGCTCGTGGATGCGGTCCGGGGCTACCAACAATCCCTCGTCCGCCTGCGCGGAGAAGGCAGACGCCATCTGAGCAGCTTTGTGCAGGAAGCGATGAGGGCTGTTACAACCCCCAATGAATAAGAGTTGTGGGATCGGAGGTGATTGACTCAACACAATCTCTCTTCTTTTTTTGGCTTAATTCTTTCGTCTTATTAGTCTTTCTAGTCTTTCTAGTCTTTTCGATCAGGAGGTCTCAATGTCTAGGATTGCCCTGGTCACGGACAGCACTGCTTATCTGCCGCCGGAACTGGTCATGAAATCGGGCCTTCAAGTTATACCGCTCTACATCCACTCCGGTGGAGAGACCTACCGGGATGGGGTGGACATAGACACGACGGCGTTCTATGAGCGATTGACGTCGATCCCGGCACTGCCCACCACCTCGCAGCCATCGGCGGGGGACTTTGTGGAGCTCTACCGCCATCTGAGCACGGAGGCGGATGCCATTGTCTCTATCCACATATCCTCCGGCCTCAGCGGGACGGTGAGCTCGGCCATTGCAGCCCGACAGTTATTGGCCAAGATGGCAGACCCGCCAGAGATATACGTGATCGATTCTCGCACCACTGCCCATGGGCTGGCGTTGTTGGTTACCGCGGCCGCGCGAGCCATCGCCGACGGCACCGCCGCCGCTCAGGTCGCTCAAAGGGTAGAGACCCTCGCTTCGCGCGTGTCCACCATCTTTGTCGTGGACACGCTGAAGTACCTGCGCAAAGGGGGGCGCATCGGCGGCGCGGCGGCCCTCCCGGGGTCGGTGCTAAAGGTCAAGCCGGTTCTCCACTTGAAGGAGGGGCGCATCGACGTGCTGGAAAAGGTGCGCACCGCCCGCAAGGCAAAGCAGCGCTTGCTGGATATCGTGGCCGAACGGGCTGGCGGGCGGCCGATCCACGCCTGCATCGTCCACGCCCAGGTCCCCCAGGAGGCGGAGCAGATCCGCCGGCACCTCGCCACCCACTTTGAGTGCCGGGAGCTATTCGTCGTCGAATTGAGTCCCGTTATCGCCGTCCACGTCGGGCAGGGGACGGTCGGGGTAGCATTCTATACCGCGGAAGGAGAC
>JAGHDT010000476.1 GCA_021159805.1 Anaerolineae bacterium | reverse complement strand
GCAGAGCTGCAGGGCGTGGCAATTTCCGGGGACAAAGGTGGCAGCTGGACGCCGTTCGGCGCGGTGGAGGCCCCCCGTTGGGCGCTGGAAAACATGATTGTGGATCTCCGGGATGGCCGGCTCTGGATGCTCATCCGGTCGGGCGGTAGTACGATCTGGCAGAGCTTCTCTGAGGATGGTGGCGTAACGTGGTCCGCGGGTTCACCGACGGCGATCGTGAATCCGGGGAGCCGTTTCTTCGTGCGCCGGTTGATGTCTGGGCGACTGCTGTTGATCAATTCGCCGGAGCCGGATGCGCGCCGGGGGTTGGTCGCCTCGCTGAGCGATCTTGATGATGAGTTGACCTTCATAGGGCGATTGGAGCTGGACAGTCGCGAGCCGGTCTCCTATCCTGACGCGGTCCAGGCTTCCGATGGGCGGATCTTGGCGGTGCACGATTGGGCCCGCGGCGGGGTCGGTGAGATCCGGTTGAGTGTGTTTTCGGAGGATGAGATTGTGTAGAGTGTTGTGCCTGACCGTGCGGCTATCACCCGGCACCCGGGTCCCTGCATAGAAGACGCCGCGAGCTCTGGGCTGGCAGGAGACGGTCCGCCGGGCCGTGTTTACCATAGAATTCATGATTGTGGCCGTGGGGTGCGGCTTCAGCTACCCCGCCAACTTCTCGACGCGCTGTGTGGGGTGCAGGCACTCGGCCGATACGTGGACGTTTGAGCACTCGCCCACTGGGCCGTAGATCCTGGGCGTGCTTCAGAACAGGACGAATGCCTGACGAACCTGCGTCGTTGGGGCGAGAAGTGGTGAACTACCCATTGTGAAGCATACTCTGGCAGTTCTGATCTTGACGATGGCGGCCATCGTGGCCGTCAAAGGGTCAGAACTGTCGGCGACAAAGGGGATGGAGTATCTTCGCGGAAGGGCTCAAAGCTTTTCCGAAAGCTTTGAGCCCTCGCCGTGGATGCGCTTACTTGTGGGATTCTGCCACCGCAACTGCCTGCATTGACAGCGGGGATCTGGCTGCTACGCTTGAGGCTACTGCTGGTCCGCTGGGACTTCCAGGGGTGTTGACACGCCCGTTGGTCGACGCAGCGTGAGGATCTGTGGACTCCTTGTGGGTTACTGGGTGGCGAAGAGCCGTACGACAGGAGGAAGCAAAGCGTTGAATCGCTGAATATGGCACGGATGGACCACTCAGCAGCACGGCGATCGGCATAAGAAGCTGCTGAAGGCGGAAATCCTCTTGGGGATTGCCCTGCGCGAGATCCCGGCTACCGCGGATTCCATCTGCTGCGGCGGGATCTTGGGTGCGAGGTCGAGTTCGTGACGACCACGGGGTCCGACTGGCTGGGTATGGCGCGCGACTCTGCCGGCAAGGGCTGCGAGGTGAGGGGTCCTCTCTCTGGCCCGCTTTTATTGGCACGGGAGAGGGTAGCGGAATCGGAGCGCCCTGACCTTGGCCCCTTCCCACTCTGTGGGAGAGAGGCCCGGAGTCATATGGGCCTACGTTTGTCCGCGGATCGCTCAGTGTGTGGAAGACCGAACTTATGCTTTGTACTCAAACCTGGAGAACGCCTGATGACAGTGCCTGATGTATACACTTACCTTGCAGATCTGGTTGAGCGGCTGAATGTGCGTTGGCCGGACAACGAGACGGTGAACATCGTGTGCCACGGGCACAGCGTCCCGGCGGGCTATATGGCTTCACCGCTGGTCGATACCTTCAATGCGTATCCACACTTGCTGCACCGCGGACTGAAGGCGCGCTTTCCCTACGCCGTGGTCAACGTCATCGTGACTGCGATCGGTGGTGAGAATTCGGTATCAGGTGCGGCACGCTTTGCACGGGATGTGCTGACCCATCGGCCTGACGTGGTCACGATTGACTATGGGCTGAACGACCGTGGCCTGGGGCTGGTTCGCGCTGAGAAAGCCTGGCGAACGATGACACAGGCAGCTCTGGATGCAGGTGTCAAGGTTATTCTGATGACGCCCACGCCGGATCTGACGCAACGACACGGCTATGAGGGCGAGGATCAAGGGGATCTGCTGGTCCAAGCAGCACAGATCCGCGAACTGGCCGGCGACTACGGGGTGGGGCTGGTGGACAGCCTGGCGGCTTTCGAGGCTTACGTGGCTGCCGGGACCGACTTGACCGATCTGCTCTCCTGGGTGAACCATCCAAACCGGCAGGGCCACGAGCTTGTGGCGCGTGCTCTGTTGCGCTGGTTTGCAGTGCGGTAGTGGGGCATCTCGACCTCTCTGGAGTTCCGCACCTGTTGCTCTTGTCTCACGGCCCCGGCTGTTGCTCTTGTTGGCCCAGGTCGAGATGAGGTGTCTGACTAGCCGGCGTGCCGGTGATGTCCTGAGGCCGCCGCTGGGAGTTGCACGCGTCTTCGTGGGACGGTCGTACCGGTCTGGGGCGGGATGGCTGACGTGCCGCCGGCGTGGTAGTGGCCGAGCTGCTACGGACACGGAACTGCTGAGCTCGCGCTGCCGGTTACGCGCTTCTAGGCGGACCCCTGGTTTGCGGTTCTCTGGCGTGGCCTGGCGCCGGCGCCGATTCGGCCGCTCCCCAGTGGCCTGCTTTGAGATCACGGGGCCGGCTGGCTGTCAGTTCCCTGGATCACGAGCGGTTCGGTCACATCGACGGTGGATGGTGTTGTCTGCGTAGTCGACTCTGCGCCATAGCTTTCCGCCGATACCGAGTAGACGATGAAGTCCGTACTATCGTTGAGAAGTCCGTCGGCGGTGAAGCTGACTTCGCTCGTGGCCTGTTGCAGGT
>JAGHDT010000622.1 GCA_021159805.1 Anaerolineae bacterium | reverse complement strand
CGCATCAGCTTCCGGCCTTCGATCAACCTCACAACGCCTTCCCTTTGAGCCCACGAAGCACAAGCTCGGAGTTGAATGGAAATCGATTATACCAGACTCCCGTGGCGTTTCGCAGTGCGTGGTGCAAGGCCGACGCGACCCCGATGAAGGGCATCTCGGCCATACCTCGCGCCCCCCAGGGTCCGTGCACTTCAGGATTCTCGACCAAGATGGAGACCACTCGGTCCGGAATATCCTCGATCGTCGGCATCAGGTAGGTGCTGAGCGAGCCGGTGAGCGGCACGCCGTCGCGCTCGATGAAATGCTCCGTCGTGGCCCAGCCGAATGCCTGCACAACCCCCCCCTCGATCTGCCCCTCGACAAGCCGCGGGTTAATGGCCTGGCCCACATCGTTGGCACAAACGAGCAGCGGATAGCGGCAGAGACCCATCTGTACATCCACCACCACCTCGGCCCCGATCGCGGCGTACCCATAGGCGAAGTTGGGATGGCCATAACCGGTCTCGGCATCAATCTGTGTGGTCTTGGGCGCCAGATAGGTAAAGTCAGCCCTCGTCGGGCGCTCCCCGCCCTGCCACTTCTTCAGCGCCACCTCGGCGACGCCGCGAATAGCATTGCCGATCATGAAGGTCATCCGGGATGCGGAGACGGACCCGGCGCTCTGCGTCGTCGCAGTGTCCGCCGGGCGAAGATCGACGATCTCCAGATCCACATCCAGGGCCTCAGCAACCATCTGGCGGATCACCGTCCGCGTCCCCTGTCCCACCTCGGCGCTGGCGGCGTAGGCCACCACACGCTCGATCTCGGCGTCGCCGTGAAGCTCTACCCCGGCCCAGGCGTTCTCCTGATAACCAAAGGAAAAGCCGATGTTCTTGAAAGCCAACGCGATGCCGGCCCCCCGCCTCAGGTATGCGGGATCATCCGCGCGCGGCGCAATCTCCGGCGCGGTCCATCCGCCGCCATCGGCCTGCCGCCAGCCGACCGCCTCCGCCGCCGCGACCAGGCACTGCCGCAGGCCTAGAGCATCGTCCGGCAGGGGCTTGCCCCAGGGCATGGGATCGCCATCGCCGACCAGGTTGCGCAGCCGAAACGCAACAGGGTCCATATCCAGCGCCTCGGCGAGCTTGTCCATCTGGGACTCGGCGACAAAGTTCCCTTGCGGCGCGCCAAAACCTCGGAACGCGCCACCGGGTATGTTGTTGGTGTAGACCCCCAGGACATCTGTCTTGACATTCGGTATGCGGTACGGTCCGTTGATGGTGAGCAGCGTATTCCCCATCACCTTGTTCGTGGTGTAGACGTAGGCCCCGGCATCAGCGATGACCTCGCACTCAGCAGCCAGTAGATCGCCGTCCTTGGTGGCAGCCCAGCGCGCGTGGGCGAAGACACGGTGGCGCTTGTGGTGACCCAGGATGGATTCCTCACGGCTCCATTCGATCTTGACCGGCCGCTGCAACCGCTGCGCCGCCAAAGCCAACACAATCTGCACCGACATATCCTCGCGTCCGCCGAACGCACCACCGATCGCGGGATAGATGACGCGGACCGACTCTTCGGGCACGTCCAATGCATGCGCAATCTCGGCCCGGTCCTCGTGCGTCCACTGCCCACCCACCACCACAGTGATCCGGCCTTCCTCATCGATATAGCCCACGCCGGCCTCGGGCTGCAGGTATACGTGCTCCTGGCCGGGGATTTCATACGTTGACTCGACGACGACATCGGCCTTGAAGAGGGCCGCATCCACATCACCGCGCCGGATACGATGCCGGGAGACAATGTTGCCCTCAAAAACCAACTCCGGATGTGCGGTGACGCCGGGATAGGGTGGGTGAAGATGCGGCATCTCCGGCTTGAGCGCCTCCCGTGGATCAGTGATCACCGGAAGATCCTCGTACACCACCCGGATCAAGTCAAGAGCCTGCGCTGCGATCAACGCATCCTCAGCCACGACCGTGGCAACTTGATCGCCGACAAAACGGACGACGTCGGTGCCTGGTCGCTCCGGACGCGCACCGGGTCCAGCAGGGCCACACAGCACAGGTTGATCCGGATACTGCAGGCCGTACTCGTTGACCGGCACATCGTGAGACGTGAAGACGGCGACAACACCGGGCAAGGCCAAGGCTTCTGAAGGATCGACCTCGACGACGCGCGCGTGGGGACGGCCGGCAAACAGGATCCGCATCGTCAGCGCGTTCTCCATATCGATATCCCCGGGATAGAGTGCCTCGCCTGTGACCCGCTCACGCGCCTCAAAGCGCGGCAATGCCTGCCCGATGTACTTACCCTTCATCTCTGCTCTCCTCGGCATCGCGGCAGCGCCGGCCGTCGTCCATCTGAGCTTGTGTTTCCAACGCGAAAATACGACGGAGCACGGCAACGGTTGTCGCGTACGTCGGATCAATGCCGTAGTATGAAAGGTTGCGTAACCCCAGGTTGCGGCCCTTGCTGATCGGTGTATCGGATGCATAATGCAGAATGCCGACCTCAAAGGGAACCCGATAGAGGTTCACCAATTCATCCTCCGGATAGCGACGCGGGCGAATGAACTCGTACAACGCAGAGAGATAGGGTCCCGATTCCATCTCGACATCCGTGTAACCAAGCTGCAAAAACGCCTCCATATAGGGGCGGTTCTGCAGAAAGGTCCCGTGCACGGCGATGGCGCGCTGGTTATCCAGGACATCGCCATAGACCAAATAGGGCGACACATGCCGGGCCGTGAAGACGTTGTTGAACAAGTAGGTGTTGTGCGAGTGTCCGTCATAGACGACGTTGGGCACCAACACATCGCCGATCCGTCCGTTCAGCGTCGCTGCTTTGCCGATCATATAGGCACCGCGCAGTTCACCGACATTGACCGCGATGCGTGACAATAGGTGATACGCCCCAAAACCCAGGGGATAATCGATATTGAGGATAATCGCGTTGGTCCTCTTAAGACGCTCCAGCGGAAAGCTGTCCACGATTCGTGGATCCAGGTGATCCGCGTTCAACTTGGAGAGATCAATCAGCTGGACCTCAAGATCGAAGGTGTGCTGGCTAGGGATACGCGTCACACCGTGCGCCGCCTCATATTCCTTCTGAGCCACCAGCAGGTCCTGACCCTCAGGCACCTGGAGATATTTCTTGAGTGTGTAGTAGAGGAAGTTGGCCCAGTTGGTGGGGACGAGTCGCTGCTGGATGCGCTCGGCTTCCGCGCACAGTTCCGGATCCGCCTTGGATGCCAGATAATCCATCAACCGTGCTTCGTGTGCCTGGGCAAAGCACGTGACCATATTGACCAGACTATGCGTATTGCTGGAGACAAAGTAGATGGGACGCTCAGAGAGATCGAAGGGGACGTGCCGGTTGACGCGACCCCACCATTTCTGCGTGGCGCGCCGGTACTCCAAATGCGAGCCGGACAACAGCTGCACCGACATCCGCTTCCGATGGGCCCCCGCCCGCGCCAGCAACTCGAGGAGATCGCCCCCCCAGATCGCCTCCAGGCGATGCCAGTCATCCTCACTCAGCTGCAGGACGCGCTGGGTTTCGGCTTGGAGCTGCGGCTCCCAACTCCCGGCCTCAGCGGCTTCCCGCAGTCTGTCACCCAAGCCGGCCTGCAGGCCGATCAGTGTGTACATCTTGTTCCATTCGATCTGGTACGCTGTCAACATCGGCACGATATCATCGATATCGGAGATGCTGACAATATAGACGGCCAGGGTCTCAGACCCATCGTAGAACATCCGTCGCCGTCGCGCCGGGGCCGTGACCACCTGCCACGTCTCCACCTTTGGATAGCCTCGGGTCTGAAAGACCTCCTCACTCTGTCCGAGGACCACCTGACGCACATCCAAAATACACTTGGGCAAGCGCAAACTGGTATAGACGACGGCCGACATATCCGGCGCCATCGCGCCGGCGTTGGGGTGGAGCAGTGGATCCATCGCTATGTGCGTCTCCTCCAGCGTGCGGATCTGAATCGCCTCCGTCGTGCGCAACAAGGAGTAATACGTCCGCATATAGAGCGTGATCTGATCGCCCTCCCGCTCGGGGACTGTTCGTTTCATCGCTTCACAGCCTTCTCCACAGCCGAGATGATCTTGTAGTAGCCCGTACAGCGGCAAAGATTGCCGCTGAGCGCCGTCTTGATCTGCTCACGGTCCGGATTGGGGAATTCCTCCAGCAGCTTCGCCGCGCTCATCACGAAGCCGGGTGTGCAATAGCCACACTGCACCGCATCCTCATCGATGAACGCCTGCTGTACAGGATGCAGCTCACCTTCATCGGCCAGCCCTTCCACCGTCTGGATGCAGGCGCCGTGGGCTCTTGGCGCCGGCGTCAAACAAGCTAACGTGGCGATGCCGTCCAGCCAGACCGTACAGGCCCCACACTCGCCCTCCTCACAGCCCACCTTGGACCCTATTAAGCCCAGGTCATCGCGGAGCATCCGGAGCAGAGTCTTGCCGTTCGCACCCTGTACCGTGACGTTTTGGCCGTTCACGACCGTCTGGATCGGTTCGTCACCATCGGTGTAGTGCGCGATCGTGGGACCACTCAACCGCGGCCAACGGCGCGTCTTGCCCCAGAGCTTGACCATCGCCTCAGGTCTCGGCAGGTCTAAGCACATAGTACCGCGCGTATCGCCGGATCGAATAATCTCCAGCGCACGGCGCACCAGCGCCTCAACCTCTTCCTTGCGATACCACGCCGAACCGCGGACGTCGTCAATCGGGCGAGCCTCACCGGCAGCGAGCACCGCGGTCTCGCTGATGCGGGTATCCGTCAAGGCTCCACCCACCAACGCAGCCTCAGCCTCGTGAGCACGAATGATGGTGGGGGCCACGCTTCCCAGAGCGATACGCGCCCCGGCCACGATATCGCCGCCGCCCCTGGTCACGACCACCGCCACATTGGTCACGGCGATCGCCAAAGCACTGCGCAGGCCGATCTTGAGATAGAGCCCCGACTGGCCCTCATCCAACGCGGGGAACGCAATATCGCTCAAGAGCTCATCCGGCGCCATCACCGTTCGCCGCACACCTTCGTAGAACTCGCCAATAGGGACCTCGCGACTGCCGCGCACGCTGCGCAAGGTGAGTCGCGCATCCAGGGCCCATAGCACCGTGATAGTGTCGTTGGCCGGCGAGGCCGTCACCAGATTGCCGGTGATCGTGCCACGATTCCGCAGCGCCGGCGCCCCGACCCCCCAGCACGCTTGCGCCAACGGCAGCGCGTGCTTCTGCAACAAGGGCGAAGCGGCAGCTTGGGCGTGCGTGACCATCGGGCCAAGATGCACCAACGCGCCCTCATCCATCCGGATGCTGTCCAGCCCCCCCACCCTTGTCACATCCACCACGACCTGGGGTATCCGTGTCCGGTGTTGGATTTCGATAATCAGGTCCGTCCCCCCGGCTATGATACGCGCGCGATCACCGTACTTCCCCAATAGATCAACTGCGTCGTCAAGACAGGTGGCCGTATAGTAAATGTCCCATAGGTGGTTCATACTCCAGCTCCTCTACGCTTTCCGCCTGACCTCTTGGACGGTATAGAGCGGTCGCTGGCGAACTTCATCGTAGATGCGACCAATGTACTCCCCCAGGATGCCGACCATCACCATCTGCACGCCCCCGATGAAGAGCACCAGGCTCGCCGTGAATCCCTGCCCGGCCAGCGGCGCTGTACCGCCGAGCCGGTTAATGGTGAGAACCACCGCCATCACCGCCCCAAGCGCGGCAGCCACAAAGCCCGACCACAGCGCCAACTTGAGAGGCAGCGTCGAGTAGCCGGTGATCGCGTCAATCGCCAGCCGTACCATCTTCCGCACCGTGTACTTGGTCTCCCCGGCTTTACGCGCCTGGCGCCGATACGGAACCCCGCTCTGCCGGAGCCCCACCCACGATGTCATAGCCCGCACAAACCGGCTGTGCTCGCGCATAGAGCGCAGATACGCCAGCGCCTTGCGGTCCAGCAGCCGGAAATCGCCGGCCTCCATCGGAATCGTCACACTGGTCAACCGCTGAATCAGGCGATAGAAGAGACCGGCCGTGAAGAGCTTGAACCACGTCTCGCCTTCACGTTCAGCGCGCACGGCGTAGACCACCTCGTAGCCCTCCCGCCACTGCTTGACCAGATCCACAATGACCTCCGGTGGATCCTGAAGATCGGAGTCAATCGTCACCACGGCCTCACCCCGCGCGTAGTCCATGCCCGCGGTGATCGCCAGCTGATGTCCGAAGTTGCGGGCAAGATGAACCACAACCACGTGGTCAGAGTCCTCCCCTTGGATGGCATCAAGCAGCGCCGGCGTCTCATCGCCGCTACCGTCGTCAACCAGGATCAGCTCCCAAGGCTCGCCCAGACTGTCCATGGTGGCGCACACCCGCTCGTGGAACTCGCGGATCAGCGCTTCCTCGTTGTAGACAGGGGCAACAACAGAAATCAGTGGATCCATACCATTTCACCTCGCGATGTCAGGTGGCAAATAGAACGTGGTCCCAGATGGCAATTTGCGGTTAGTATACCGTGTCCACAGCCTCTGTAAATAGAATCTAGGACAACAGACCGACCCGCTCGTTGAAGGCGTCGATCAGCACATCCATCTCCGCAATCTGTCCCTGGATACCGGTCCAGTAAGTCTCATCGTACCACTGGGCCTGGATCTCCTCGTAGCTCTTACCCTGCTGCTCAACCCACGTATAGTACTTGAGGTTGTGGACACGCTTGCGGTCTCGGTAATTCAGCTCGGTCATATTACCGATATCCTCTCCAAGAAGATAGCGCTCGTAGTCGGCAGCGGCGTCCAGCTCGGTGTACTCACCGTGCATCTCCCGCAGCTCCTTGAGGCGACTCTGGTACAACTCCATCGAATCCGTCCAGACGGTAAGGACAACATCCCGACCGGTCAGCTCGTACCACTTGACAGCCTTGATGGCGGAGAGGACATTGGCGACGCTGGAAATGCCCATCAAGTCGAGTTGATCGACGAAGTCGGCAGGCACGCCGCGACGCTTCAGATAAGCGTGGCCCGCAGGCTCGTTGAAGAGCCGGATCAGGTCGATGGCCGCCTGGTCGTCGATCGCGGTAATCACATCCGTGTTCTTGACATTATGGATCCACGGGACGTGTTTGTCACCGATGCCCTCGATGCGATGGGCGCCAAACCCGTTCATTGACAACGTCGGGCACTGCAGCGCCTCACTTGCCACAACCTTGATCTCCGGAAAGCGCTGCTTCAGGTACTCGCCGCAGGCAATCGTGCCGCCGGAACCCGTGTTGGAGGCCAACGCCGCGAACCGCTCACCGGTCCGCAACTCGCGCGCCAGAACCTCTTCCATCGCGTGGCCGGTAATCTCGTAGTGCCAGAGGTAGTTGCCGAACTCGTCAAACTGGTTGAAGATGGAGACGGCATCCCCCCTATCACGCTTCAGCTCATTGCACTTGTCAAAGATCTCCTTGACGTTGGACTCGCTGCCCGGCGTGGCGATAACCTCACCGGAGACGTTGGCGAGCCACTCAAAGCGCTCGCGGCTCATCCCCTCGGGCAGGATGGCGATCGATTCACACGCCAGGATCGTGGAATCGTAGGCGCCGCCGCGGCAGTAGTTACCCGTCGACGGCCAGACCGCTTTCTGCCAGGTGGGGTCGAACTGCCCTGTGACCAGCCGTGGCACCAGACAGCCGAATGCCGCGCCAACCTTGTGCGACCCGGTAGGGAACCACTTGCCCACCAGGGCGATGATCCTGGCATCCACACCGGTTAACT
>JAGHDT010000195.1 GCA_021159805.1 Anaerolineae bacterium | reverse complement strand
TACCCTCGTAGGAATGACCCATATGCCCGAAGATCGCGCCCCGGTAGGCGCGCAGTGCCTGCGCCACGCGGCACCAGTCACTGATGTCGTTCTCAAAGCGGGGCGCGAAACGCCCCTCGCCGAGATATTCGCCAAACACGATGCCGACGGGCGGTTTGAGGCAGCGCGAGAGGGCATTGTTCGCCTCCGGCACAGGGCAAGCGCTACCGCCTGCATTCTCGTCGAACATGGTCGCGGTGGCGAAATCGCGCGCCTTCTGATAACCGACGATGACCACAGGTGCGGCGCATGCCAACACGCCCTGCATATATCGGCCGGCAGCGACATAGCACGTAAGAAACAGGAAAACCAGATCGACGTCCTGTGCCTTGAAATACACGCCCGCTTTGTAGGATATCTCAGTTGTGTCGCACATCTGCGTCCCGTCGTCCGCTGTGAATCTGACGACCTCGACCCCCTGTTGACTGAGCAGAGATTCGAAACCTTCGGCGTTTTCCAGCAGTCTGCCCCTCAATCCAGGGAATTGCGGCCAGTATTCCCGGTGACCGACAACCATCACGGCGACTTTTGCTTTTCGCATTGGATTCATTTGATATCTCCTCGCAGGTTACCAGGATGGTTTGACTTCCCGAAACTCGACGTAGGGCAGCACACTTGAGAGTTTTTCGATGACGCCGTTGTTGTGACCCAGGCATAGGGACATGTGATGCGTGTTGCCGGCTTTCGCCCAGTCCACGACGAATTTGCTGATATCGCCGTCGATATGAGCCCTGGTATAGGTGTTACCGTTCTGAGGCAGCGGACCGCGCTGACTTTCAGCTTCGGCGCCAATAAAGCGGAATTTGCCGTTAATATCAACGGATAGACCCAGTACGGTCATAGGACCCGTTTGCAGGCTGAATTCCACCGATATGCCGTGTCCGCGCTTACCGTGATACAGACTCAAGCCGCGAATGGTAGGGTTTGCATCGCTGATGCGAATATCGTGTGGCCCGTCATGGCCGACCAACATGACATTGTCCGCAAAGTCAATGCCGTATTCAGCGAACGATCCGCCTGCGCCGATCATCGAGGTGGTGAACATCGCCATGCAGGTCTTCATATCAGACTCGCCCGCCAGGGCTATGCCCTTGGATACCAGCAGCGAGTTGCCGACAATCAGGTTTGAGGCGACTCTCTCGTAGTCGTTGTCCAACCCCTCGTAATAGTAGGCCATGGCCGAGAGATTATTGTTTTCCACCAGCTTATCGAGGCCGACCGCACATTGTGCAGCCCAGTCGATATCCTTCTGGGCGATCGGCACCGTGGTCGGGTCGTAAGACGCGTCAAGATAGACGAAGGTCTCGTTCATCTCATCGATCTTGTCCTTGATCTCCCCCGCAGTGGCTGTCTTGACATAGTCGACCAGCTCACACATCTCAAGCATCTTGACGTGAACACCGAATGAGCGGGTGAAGGTGGTCGGATCGAAGTTCATATCCAGCATGCCTTCGTATGAGTGACCCATATGGCCGAATATGGCGCCTTTGTACGCACGGAGCGCATCCCCCACGCGGCACCACTCGGTGATCGCCTTCTCGAATGGCGCGGAATACCACTCGCCGCTCTTGCGGCCAAAGACGAAATCTGCAGGCGTGATTCCACACCGCTCGAGCGCATTGTATGCTTCAGTAACGCAGCAGGGCCCGCCCAGACTGCTACCTTCAGCTACTGTTGTCGAACCAACTTCGTATTGCACTTGGTGCCCTACCAGCACAATAGGACAACACACCTGCTTCGCGCCGATTAGGTATCTGCCGGAGGCTACATAGTTGGGGAGGTAAATATAGCAGAGATCGATATCGTTTCTCTTGAAAAAAATGCCGGCCTCAAAGGCCTTTTCGGGCGTGTCGATCATCTGCGTGCCGTCTGATGCATAGTATCGGACGACCTCGGCGCCGCAACGCTCGAGCAGTTTCTCGAAGATCTCGCCCGATGCGATGACATCTTTCCTTTGACCAGGAAATTGTGGCCAATATTCCTTATGGCCGACGATCATCACACCTGCTTTGCCCTTCTGTTTCACCTTCCCGATGCTCATTTGCGAATCTCCTTAAGTCATCTATGGCCGTGCCCCACGGAAACGGACACGAAGCTAAGAGATACTCAGACGTTCAAACTCCCACGGGTACGATACTTGAGAGGGATGAGGGACTGCCGGGTCGCCAAAGCCAACACGCATATCGGTTAGCAGCTGAGTGTATACACGTATGGGGACGAGGCAAATGGCTAGGAAAACTCAAGTGACCCCCATGTGTTGGACCACGAAAGGGGCAAAATAAGTGAGAGTTCCAGCTTAACAGACCAAGGGTACCAGACCTTGATGTAGATCGAAGCTCTTGTCCGCCAATTCCCGAGCGACGTCCATACAGCTATAGGCCATCAAGCCGTGAAAGACCATGTAGTGGTGGGGATCCACGTCGAACCCATCCGGGTGCATTCATGACCGCATCCAATCATACAGCAGGGGTCCCAGGGCGTTTGGGACGGGATGCGTCCGAAGCAACACAGAAGCCCTTATTCACCATCGGGCAGGCACCTTCTACTCCAGCCAAACAAAGCGCTCGTTCAACAGAGGGACCCCGCGCTGTTCTTCGCCCACGTACTCGGACGCTTCTGCAAGGAAAGATCCAAGTTCAAAACATGCCTCAGATGGCAGGACGCCGTGCTTGGCGACTTCCCCTCTCAGAATGCGCAGAGCGGTGATTGCGAGTGGAACGCTCGTCCAGTCCAGAGCCATGGTTGGCCAGCACAAATAGCGTGCCTGCCGTCCGTTCTTCCGCCCCGACACAGCGACCCAGATCCACCAGCCCCCTGGGTAACCGGGTGGCGACGAGAGCAGGTGTTCCTTGCCGGCCAAAGCTGCTTCATAGAACGCTACCACCGCCCCTGCCGGATCGGTTTCGCCTCGCGCCAACCGTTTGCCCTGCAGCAAGAGCAGCTCGTTGAGCGGAGGGGGAACCAGGGCCATCAGGACGGAGATGTTGTTCACGCCCGGCAGGTAGCGTGGCAGCGTTACCGCTTCCAGGCTATCCAGAGGGTAGGCTGTGATTGTGCTCCCCGACGGGTGAACGACCTCCCTGGGGGATTCGCTGGGCTCGACAGAGATCCAATTTCCTGCTCGATATGTCTTGACGGGGCCACGAGCGCTTTCCAGAATATCCACACTGCTGGTTTCTACGTGCC
>JAGHDT010000518.1 GCA_021159805.1 Anaerolineae bacterium | reverse complement strand
CGGGATCGGTATGAGGCGCACCATAAAGTACGCATCAGCGATGACGCTTTGGTGGCTGCGGCGCGGCTCTCGCAGCGGTATGTGCCTGATCGTCACCTGCCGGACAAGGCTATCGATCTCATGGATGAGGCCGCCGCCAAGCTGCGGGTGAAGCTCTTCACCTTGCCTCCCGATCTGAAGGTCAAGGAGGCGGAGATTACTCGCCTCAGGGTTGAGGAAGAAGCGGCGGGCAGCATGCGCGACTATGAGCGGGCTGCTGAAGCCAAGACGCAGCGCCTGCGGATGGAGCAGGAATTTGCCGATGAGCGCGAGGCGTGGCTAAATCGCCATCAACTGGATGAAACGGTGGAGGCGGAAGATATTGCCGACGTCGTTTCGGAGTGGACCGGCATTCCGGTTTTTCAGGTGATGGAGAAAGAGGCCGACAAGCTGTTGCGGATGGAGGAGGCACTCTGCGAGCACATCGTGGGACAGAGCGAGGCCATCGGTGTGATTGCGGATGCGATCCGGCGCGCCCGTGCAGGGCTCAAGGACCCCCGTCGTCCCATTGGTAGCTTCCTCTTCTTGGGCTCGTCCGGTGTGGGTAAGACCGAGACTGCGAAGGCCCTGGCCGCGTTCTTGTTTGATGATAAGGACGCGCTCTTGCGGGTTGACATGAGTGAATACCGGGAGGCCCACTCGGTTTCCCGGCTGTTCGGCGCTCCTCCCGGCTATGTCGGCTATGATCAGGGTGGGCAGCTGACCGAATCTGTGCGCCGTCGACCGTATCAAGTCCTGCTTTTTGATGAGGTCGAGAAGGCCCATCCCGATGTCTGGAATTCGATGCTGCAGATTCTAGACGAAGGACAGCTGACTGACGGGCAGGGACGCACCGTTGATTTCCGGAACGCCGTGGTGATCATGACCTCGAATGTCGGCACCGATTATATGACCCGCGGTGGGGCGCTAGGGTTTGCGCGCGGTCGTGATCAAGAGGATGAACAGAATCGCCGTCGCACCCTCTCCGCGCTGAAGGAGACCTTCCGCCCCGAATTCATCAATCGTGTCGATGAGGTCATCATCTTCAACAACCTCGGGCTTGAGGATGTTGAGCTGATTGTTGATCTTCAGATGCACGAGATCCGCGAGCGGCTGTTGGAGCACGGCCTTGATGTCTCGTTGACTGATGAGGTCAAGCGCTGGCTGGCCGAGCAGGGATATGATCCGCAGTTTGGTGCGCGCCCTCTCCGCCGGGTGATTCAGCGGTATGTTGAGAGTCCCTTGAGTGTCGAACTCCTGCGTGGCAACTTCACCGATGGCGCGCAGGTGCGGGTTGATCTTCAGAATGGTGCGCTGACGTTTGTGGAGGTGCCCGTTATCGAGTCTGTATCCGTGGAAGCGACCGTAGAGGTCGATGTCTGACTGCAGGACTGATGCTTGTCCGGCATTTCGGGGCGTCTGACACTTGCGGACTTGTCTCAATGGGCTATCAATAGTTCTGTAGTACCCCCTGACAGCAACGGGGTATCCGGGTATCGGTTCCATCTCGCTGTGTGAGATCACACCTAGACGAGGTGTGGTGAAAGGAGGTCAGACTCCCCTGGAATCTACGTAGACGTAGAACCGTGCTGTCCAACTGCATTGGGCTTCCCTGAGCTTCAGTCTGTGTACTTGGGGCAAGCCATCGAACAAACCAACCGTTGTTCTGTTAGTTAGGAGGAGGTCGTAAATGCACAAGCGTCTGTCTATGGTGTTGGTGTCTGTGTTGCTCGTGAGCTTTGTGTTGAGCGCGTGTGGTGGTGGCGGCGCCGCGAGCAACGTCAAGGTCGGTATGGTCACGGATATGGGCGGTATCGACGACAAGTCTTTCAACGCGACGTCCTGGCAGGGCGTCGAGATGGCCAAGAAAGAACTTGGCGTTCAGGGTGACTATCTGGAGTCCCAGCAGCAAACGGATTACGCCCCGAATATCACCCAGTTCGTGAACCAGGGCTATGACCTGATTGTTACGGTGGGTTTTATGCTGGCCGATGACACGGCTAAGTTCGCAGCTGAGAACCCTGATGTCAACTTCGCAATCGTTGACTTCGCCTATGATCCGCCCATCGACAATGTCCGTGGCTTGGTCTTCGCGACAGACGAGGCCGCTTTCCTGGCCGGATATGCTGCAGCCGCGGGGAGCAAGACCGGTAAGGTTGCCACCTTCGGGGGTATCAGCATCCCCACCGTGACGATCTTCATGGTCGGCTTCGAGAAGGGCGTTGAATACTACAATCAGCAGAACGGCACTAACGTTGAGGTCCTCGGCTGGAGCACAGCGGACAACAACGGTGTTTTTGCCGGCAACTTTGAGTCCACCGATGACGGCCGCCGCATCGCTGAGGAGTTCATGTCTGAGGGCGCCGACATCATTATGCCCGTTGCCGGCCCTGTCGGTCTGGGCACAGCGCAGGCTGTGAAGGAGGCGGGCGATGCCTGGGACATCGGTGTGGACACCGATTGGACCATCAGCGTGCCTGATTACAAGGATGTGGTCTTCACGAGCGTTATGAAGAACATGGATGCGGCTGTATTTGACAGTGTGAAGATGGTGACCGAGGATGGCTTTGGCGGCTTCGGTGGCGAATCCTACGTGGGAACGCTGGTGAACGATGGTGTTGGTGTCGGACCCATCGCTAGCGGTATGGTATCCAGCGATGTAGAGAGTGCTATGGACGATATCCGTCAGGGTATCATCGATGGCACGATCAATACCGGTTGGGCTGACTATCTGTCTAGCCTGAACTGATCGTAACCTGCAGAGGAGGGAGCGTGAAGATCCACGCTCTTTCCTCTGTATATGATGTATGAAGCAAGGAGTAGGAAGTAAGACGTCACGTGGTGATCTTGCTCCCTACTCCTTGCTTTTTACTGTCGAAGACCAAGGAGGGACTATGCCCCCAGTTCTGGAGCTAAAGGGCATCACGAAGCGTTTCCCGGGCGTGCTGGCCAATGACCATATCGACCTGAGACTCGAAGAGGGTCACGTCCTGAGCCTTCTTGGCGAGAATGGTGCCGGGAAGAGCACATTGATGAACATTCTCTACGGTCTGTATAGTCAGGATGAAGGTGATATCTACATCCGGGGAGAGAATGTCGCCATCAATACACCCAACGACGCTATCCGTCAGGGTATCGGCATGGTGCACCAGCACTTCATGTTGGTGCCGGTCCTAACGGTCACCGAGAACGTTATGTTGGGGATGGAGTCGATGAAGCGTGCCGGATTCCTGGATCGTGAGACCTCCGCCAACCGGATTCGCGAGATTTCCGATCGTTATGGGCTCGAAGTGGACCCTGATGCTGTGGTTGAGGACCTTCCCGTTGGTATCCAGCAGCGTGTCGAGATCATTAAGCTCTTGTATCGCAATGCCGACATCCTGATCCTTGATGAACCGACCGCGGTCCTGACGCCGCAGGAAGTTGAGGGGCTCTTTGATGTCATTCATACTCTCGTGGCGCTGGGGAAGTCCGTTATTTTCATCTCTCACAAGCTGAAGGAAGTGCTGGAGATCTCGGATCGGATTGTCGTGTTGCGTCGAGGGCGCGTGGTTGGTTCGACAACGCCTGTCGAGAGCGATGAGCGTGATCTTGCTACGATGATGGTCGGACGAGACGTCATTCTCTCCGTGGCGAAGATGCCTCGAGAGCCGGAGGCTGTTGTTCTCAACGTGAGAAGCCTCTTTGTCAGAGGAGATCAGGCGAAGATGGCCGTGAATGGCATTTCGTTTGAAGTACGGGGGGGAGAGATCCTCGGTGTGGCGGGTGTACAGGGTAACGGCCAAACGGAGTTAGTTGAGGCCCTCACCGGGCTCAGAGCTGTTGAAGGTGGCCGCATCATGATTGCTGGGGAGGACACTACGCATGCATCGCCCAGAACGATCACCGAGGTCGGTACTGCGCATATTCCTGAAGATCGGCAGCGCGATGGACTGGTCCTGGATTATCCGGTGGAGGACAACATGATCCTGAATACTTACTATCTTCCACCACAGGCGAAGGGAATGGTGATGCAGGAAGCTGTGATCGCCGAACGGGCGGAAAACCTGGTCGCCGAATACGACGTTCGCACGCCCAGTATCTCCACACCGACGGGGAATTTATCCGGTGGGAACCAGCAGAAGGTCATTGTGGCACGTGAGTTGAGCCGGCCGGTGCGTCTGCTCATCGCTTCTCAGCCAACACGCGGGCTGGATGTAGGATCTATTGAGTACATTCATTCTCAATTGGTCCGAAAACGAGATGAGGGCGTGGCTGTCTTTGTCATCTCCGCGGAGTTGGACGAGGTGATGTCGCTGTCTGACCGGATAATGGTGATGTTCGAGGGCAAGATCATGGGGACTGTGTCGGCCGTTGGTGCGACGAAAGAGGAGTTGGGGTTGTTGATGGCTGGGGTGGCGCCGGAGACAGCCACCATGACATCCTAGCTGGGTATTCATACGTCCACAGCCAGATCAGCCGGGACACGGGAAGCAGGAAAAGGAGCATCTATGAACAAGAAGCGGTCGGAAGATGCTAGCATCCGCGAAGACACCAGCTCAGTCGCGACCAATTCTGAGACAGCGCTGCGCGACAAAGTGCGTAAGACGCGTGGCGTCGTCTGGAGAAGCCTCCTGGTGCCACTGCTCGCGACCGTGACGGCCTTCGCCATCGGCGGCCTGGTCATCATAGCCACTGATGAGTCGGTCTACGAGGCCTTCCAGGACGGGATTGGACGAGGCATTGTCCAGGTGTTTATCGTAATCGGTCGGGCTTACGGGACGTTCTTCACCGGGGCTTTTGGCAACCCGGCACAGATTGTCGAGGCGTTGTTCTCCGGAAATGCCGCCCAGATCCGGCGCGCTGTTTATCCCATCACTGAGACACTGAGGATATCGACCCCCTATATCTTCGCCGGGCTCGCCGTAGCTCTAGGTTTCCAGGGGGGGCTTTTCAACATTGGGGCTGAGGGCCAGTACTTCGTCGGCGGGCTGGTCTGCGTCTTCGCGGGGTACAGCATCACGGGGCTTCCTCAGATCATACACCTGCCGCTAGCGTTATTGGCCGGCGTGGCTGGCGGTGCCCTATGGGGGGCAATTCCTGGCTATCTGAAGGGAAAGACCGGTGCTCACGAGGTGATCACCACAATCATGATGAACTACATCGCCTATCGTCTGGCTGAGTTTATGCTGGATGTTGGGGGACCGATGGCTCGGGGGGACGGGCGTCCTGTGAGCCCAGAGATTCAACTCAGTGCCTATCTACCACAGTTTTTCCCGAATCGCGTGGATCTGCGTGTCAATGCGGGGATTTTTCTCGCCCTGGGCGTGGCTTGGGTGGTTTGGTGGCTGCTGTACAGGACGACAGTGGGGTATGAGATCCGCACGGTCGGCAAGAACCCTGATGCAGCTCGCTATGCCGGCATCAGTGTGCCACGTGTTATGGTGATCACGATGGCCCTGAGTGGTGCTTTAGCCGGGCTATCCGCTGCTACCGACATCTTGGGCGTGCTCCACTTTATGCCCAACTCCTTCTTCTCCGGCTATGGGTTTGATGCGATCGCGTTAGCACTGTTGGGCAACAGTCATCCGGCGGGCGTGGTTTTGGCTTCACTGCTGTTTGGCGCTATCGGTGCCGGGGCACGGAATATGCAGGGCATGGCGCACGTGCCTATCGATATTACGTCCATCCTGCAGGGCCTGATCATCGTGTTTATCGCCGCTCCGGCAATCATCCGTGCGCTGTACCGGATGCGAGAGCCCGAAGAGGATGAGGAACTGGCGCTTGCCCGAGGCTGAGGCAACGCCGGTAGGCCGACCACTCAGTCACTAGCGCGACCCTGACGGTTGACCCGGTCGCGGAATCCGCAGGAGGAATTCATGACGGTGGCACAGGTAACACCCAGATCACAACGTCGAGCCAGGACGATGGGGATATTCTTCTGTCTGGTGTCGCTCTCTATCTTACTTCTCTTTATGCCGAGTACACAGCCGGGACAAACTACCACCTTCGCCTTTACTGAGCGCAGTAGTAACGCGCTTGGGATCGCTGACATGGTGTTTCGCACCCGTGTTGGCCTATACTTGATGGCTCTCGTGGCCATCTTTGCCGGTGGTTGGCAGCTTACCAAAGGGTTCGAGCGCGTGAACGTTGTTCTGGGCCTGGTGGTTGGGGCATTCGTGTTGGCGTTCCTGGCCTGGGCCGCGCGTGGCCAGTCGATGAATATGACCGGGATGATCAAGTCGTCGCTTCTGCGGGCGATACCGATCACGCTGGCCGCGCTGAGCGGTGTGATGTGTGAGCGGTGTGGGGTGGTCAACATCGGCATCGAAGGGATGATGCTGTCTGGAGCGTTCTTCGCTGCCCTGTTTGGGAGTATCACCGACAGTGCTTGGTTAGGACTTCTGGCGGCGATGATCGGCGGGGGGCTGATGGCTGCATTGTTGGCTGTGCTTGCCATCCGCTACAAGGTCAACCAGATCATCGCAGGTACGGCGATCAACATCCTGGCAACCGGGTTGACAAGCTATTTTAGCTCCCGTTACCTTCAGAAGTATGCAGAGCTGAACAACCCGGCGACCTTTTCGCCCATTCCTCTTCCCGGTTTGTCAAAGATTCCGATCGTCGGTCCGGCGCTCTTCAATCATACGCTGCTGGTCTATCTGACGCTGATTCTGGTCGTCGTTATCCAGATCATGCTCTATTACACGCGCTGGGGACTTCGCACGCGTGCGGTTGGTGAACATCCCCGGGCTGCCGATACCCTGGGTGTCAACGTTTTCTTGACGCGTTACGTGAATGTGATCTCGGGGGGGCTGATTGCTGGGCTGGGGGGTGCTTATCTGGTGCTCAGTTCCGTCGCGCGCTTTGATGAGCTGATGACGGCAGGCAAGGGGTTTATCGGCCTCGCGGCCATGATCTTCGGCAAATGGAATCCTGTCGGGGCCCTCGGTTCCTCACTTATTTTTGGGTTTGCGGACGCTCTGCAGACGAAGTTGGCGATCCTGGCTGTGCCAATTCCCTCGCAGTTCCTGCTGATGGCACCCTATCTCGTGACGATAGTAGCTCTCGCCGGTGTTGTGGGCCGGTCTCGGACCCCGGCTGCTGACGGTGTCCCGTACGAGAAGAGCTGAGCTGCAGGCAATTGAGATTGTTGATAATCGCCCGGCACTTCGTTGTGTGAAGTGCCGGGCAACTACTTTCAGTTGGTTGACCCGGTGGTGGTGCCTATGTGGCCTGATGACTTCGTGAAACGAATGCAGGAATGGCTTGGGGATGAGGCCGAGGCGTTCTTTGCTGCCCTTTCGAAGAGAGATTACGGGATCCGTCTCAACCCGCTGCGTGGTGCTTGTGAGGATCTCAAGGCTAAGCTCCCGTGGGCCACCAAGCCGGTGCCCTGGTGCCCGGCCGGGCAGTGGCTGGATCCCGCGCGAGCGGATGGCGGCCCCAGCATCGCGGACCTGTCATTGGGTGCGCATCCTTACCACACGGCGGGCGTCTACTACGTTCAGGATCCCAGTGCTATGGCGGCAGCTGTACTGCTGGATCCCCAGCCTGGGGAGTGGGTGGTGGATCTGGCTGCGGCGCCCGGGAGCAAGGCCACGCACATAGCCGCGCGGATGAAGGGGGAGGGTGTCCTGGTCGCCAATGAGATTTCACGTCGCCGCACCTCTGTGCTGGCCATGAATCTGGAGCGGATGGGGGTGACCAATGCTTTGGTGACCAACGTCTATCCAGATAAGCTGGCCGAGGCATGGCCCAGCCTCTTTGATGCGATGTTAGTGGATGCACCGTGCTCCGGAGAGGGCACATTCTCTCGCGATCGTCATGCGCTGGGCGATTGGAGTCTGAAGACCGTGCAGGCGTACGCGGCCAGACAGCGGAATATCCTGAATCAGTCAGCTCCGCTTGTGCGGCCCGGTGGACGTATCCTCTACGGCACCTGCACGTTTTCTCCGGAGGAAAACGAGGGCGTCATCGCTGCCTTTCTTGGCGATCATTCTGAGTTCGAGCTGCTGGATCTCCCGGCTGTGCCAGGTCTGAGCCGTGGGCGCCCGGAATGGATCGGCGCGCCGGACGATCTGCGGAAGACGGGGCGGTTCTGGCCTCATACGGGTCCTGGTCACGGCCACTTCTATGCTCTGTTGCGGCGCATGGGTGAGCCCCCGCAGGATCTACCTGCCCGCTGGACGGATCAGGAGATACCCGGACGGATCCTTGCACTCTACCGGCGAACCCTGGGGGACGCACTGACGGTTGATCCGCCCGAGGAAGGATTGATGCTGACGAAGAACGATCATCTCTACATCACGCCGATGGAGCCGGGGCTGTGGTCGCGCTTACCGGTATTGCGCCCGGGGTGGTGGGTGGCCTCCCTGCGTCACGACAAGGTCCTCCCGGACCATGCGCTGGCTATGGCCTTGGTGCCCGACTCCGTGACGGCTTCCGTGAGTCTGGCGGTTGATGATCAGCGGCTGCAGCGATATCTCGACGGCAGTCTGTGGCCGGACCGTGGGGCCCCCGGCTTTGTGCTGGTGACCGTGGACGGGTTCCCACTGGGGTGGGCGAAGCGCGGCGGAGGGAAGCTGCGCAGTCGTTATCCGGTGCATCTGCGCCGCCTGCGCGCGCTCTAGGTATCTCTGGTGCTCGGGTGAGGGGGCCGTGCCTGCCTTGATGGCTACCGGCGCTTGATGAGTACGGTGAGAGCGGCGAGTGCACCGGGGATCAGGATAACGGCGTCGGGCACGGTCTCTGCCAGACCCAGACTCTGCACGGCCCAGTAGGCCAGCCCACTGACCAACACACCAACCACCAAGCTGATGATGAGGCGCAGCGCGCTCTTGATCAGGCCCAGGATGGCGGCGAAAGCCACCAGGACAACGGCGCCAACGAGAATTGTGATCCAGTTCATTGACAGTTCCAGTACTGTAGCTTGGCTGATGGTCAGCCGTTGTCTTCGTCGCCGCCAAGGATAACGCGGCGTTTGCGGCCCGCGCTGACCTGCGGTTCCACAAGTCCCATCTTCTCCATTTGCTCCATCAACCGTGCCGCGCGCGGGTAACTGATGTGCAGGTGCCGCTGTATGCCGGAAGTGGAAACTCTCCCGCTGCTTTTGGCGTAGGCGATCGCCTGCTCCAGCAGATCGGCATCCTTTCCCAGGCCCTCGATACGCCATTGGGCTGGGCTTTCTGACTCGGTAAGGAGTTCCCACGGTGCCTTTGCCGGGGTCGCGCCGGCTTCCTTTTGCCAGAAACTGATGACGGCCTCAAGTTCGTCCTCGGAGATATAGCACCCCTGGACACGTATAGGCGCGGACGCATCCGGCGGTAGGAAGAGCATATCTCCCTTTCCCAGCAGGGATTCGGCGCCCGGTTTGTCGATGATGACGCGTGAATCGACACTGCTCGCCGTGGCAAAGCTGATCCGGGCGGGGAAGTTCGCTTTGATGAGCCCCGTCACCACGTCGGTGCTGGGACGCTGTGTCGCCATCACCAGATGGATACCGGTGGCACGTGCCATCTGCGCGATCCGAGTCAGCGTGCGCTCCGTCTCCTCCGCTTCCGACATCATCAAATCCGCAAGTTCGTCGATAAGGACGACGATGCGGGGCAGCGGTTGCTTTTCTTCGTCAGCAGAGGACTTGCGGCGTGCCAGTTTGGCGTTGT